>JBFKNO010000048.1:0-13645 GCA_041629275.1 Nitrospiraceae bacterium | reverse complement strand
TCGACGCTCCGGATCCCCCGCCCGTCGGGGGGAGACCGGCATGCCGGCACGCGTGAACGTCGCCTGGCCGGCTTTGTTGATGGTCTTCAGGGTTGCGTCTTAGTTCTGTTCGGCAGCATCGGTGGGTACCTGCATGTCTGCAAAACCTAAGGGTGGTGTCCTCTGCCCAGAGGCTCCGGGTCATCTGTAGACACAGCACAATTCCTGCCACCTTTCTGTCTTGCCGGCGAATTCGTCCATAATGGCCTGAAATCAAATGGTTGTGAGGGCTGGTCGGAAAGGAGACCCGGGCTGCATGACCCGGGGATGTCCATTTTTTGTTGGAGGCGAACGGTTTTAGGGCCGATCGCCGCCCACCCGGCACGAGCCTGTCCCCGCCTACTTGAACCAATTGAGATTCAGCTCGAGCCTGGCGCCGATCACGAAAGCGTTCCGGATGGAGGGATCGGCGTCGGGATTGATGATGTACTGGATGTCGGGCTGCAGGATGAAGGACTGTGTCACCACCAGGGAATGGGTCAGCTCGAGCGCGACCTCCTCGTTGTGGACCGGCAGGCCTGCGGTGCGCTGGGCGGACTTGTAATCCGCTCCGGTTCGCGCGATGGCAAAGCCGAATCCGGTCTCGTCCTGATCACGCCCCGGGAACAGTCCCCGGTATACCAACCCGCCGCCGAAGTAGCGCGAGAAGCGGTTGGCGTGTGGGTCCGCATAGCCGGCCTGGAGAAACAGGATGAGCCCCTGGTCCAGATCCCCAACCTGCCCCGGCTCCCGGTAGACCCTGTGCTCCGCCAGCCCGTAGAGGCCGTAGGTGCCGTCCTGCTTGACCGGGTTTCCGTTGCTGTCTCGATCGTTGAGGTCTTCCAGCTCCGTCGTCAGCGCCCAGAAGCCGATCGCGTATTTCGCGCGATAGTCCAATTCGGCCGCGCGGCCGAGGCGGCGAAAGAGCAACCGGCGGGGACGTTCTGCCAGCGCCGCATCCGGCTGATCCGCCTCGCCGTGTTCCTCATCCAGGTAATAGGCCAGCTCGGTCGCGACCAGGATGCCATCCTTGCTGCTCAGGGTGATCTGCGTGCCGTGGATATTGCCCGGATCCCCCGGAACCCCGTCGGCGACCACGGCGCGCAGCGTCAGGTTGTCCGTGAGCACGGCCTGGCCACGCAGGCCCAAGGAAGCGGTAAAGGGAAAGGTGGAGATGCCGTTGAGCCCCGCCGAGGCAAACAAGAGACCGGTGCCAAACGAGCTGTTCAAAAAAAGCTCGGAGGCCGCGCGGACCACATAGAACTCCGAGGTAATGTCGTAGAGGCCGACGAGCATCGAGAACCGTTCGTCCAAAAAGTTCTGCTGGTACCAGGCTTCGAACAGCCTGAAGTCATTGGGGGCGGCGATGCTGCTGATCGTCTGCGCCTCTCTGATGCTCTCGCCGCCGCCGTCGCCGTAGATTCCGAGACCGTAGACGAAAAACGTGGCCTCGCGCCAGCCGGCGAGCTCCTCCGCGTCGATCGTCAGGAGCATGTCGAGGTCGCCATAGAAGGCTGTGCGGTTCCGGACCCCGCCTGACACGGTTGAGAGGATGTCCATCGTGTTGACCGTCTCGAGGGTCAGCCCTTTGTTGTCGACCGCCTGGCGCAGCGTGTTCCAGCGGTCGACGAATGTCTGGAGCTGCTCCGCGGCCACCTGCGCGGGCAAGACCGCACAGTGCAAGAATGCGAGAAGGCACAGTCCTGCAGCTCGACGTGCGCGGCGTTTATCGTGCAACTGGGGTCGGCCTTTCGCTCATGCGAATGTGTGTGGTTCGGCGATGTGCGGGTGAGACGCTGAGCGGCTCGCGCGGCGGCCCGGTACCCGGGCCGGCCGGTGCCGATGGTTGGATAAGCAGTATAGCACGAAGCCGAGCCGGGGACAGCATCGCGTGCAAACGGTGCCGGGCTCCCTGCCCGGAGGCTGGAGGGAGGATGATCTCGCCGTGGGGGGCGAGCGGGGGAATCAGAGCGTCGCGTGCATGCGCAGGCCGTCGTGTCGCGGGGTGTAATAGGCAGGCAATCGGGAGGTGCCGTGGAATCCACGCTCGTCGAAGAACCGGAGCGCGCGATCGTTGGCGATCGCGACCTCGAGCGTCACACCGGCGCAGCCGCGCCGCCTGGCTTCCGTGAGGAAGCGCCGCAGGAGTCGGCTGCCCATGCCGTGCCCATGATATGACGGATCGACCGCCAGGCTGTCGAGCCGCGCGCGGGGTGCCTGACCTCGCCCGACGAGCCCCGCCACGTACCCGAGCAGTAAGCCCCCGCGCATGGCCACGAAGCACAGGGCTCGCGCATTCCGGATGTAGGTCTTGAAATGCACGTGCATGAGTCGATGCGGGGCATAGTAGTCGCGGAAGCAGACCTGCTCCAGGGCGACGAGAGCCGGCACATCCGCCTCGGTCGGCCGGCGAATGCGACAGCGGTCGTCAGGGATGGGCGCCTTGACGTTCAGACGCACGAACGGCCCCCTGAAGTCCGCCGAGGGTGAGGAGCGTCGTTAGGAGGATCGAAAGGCAAAGTCCACCACGACGGGGTAGTGGTCGGAGCCCACGGAGGGTCCGGTGCGTTTGTCCAGGATCGTCAGGTCGGCGGAATGCAGGACATGGTCGAGGGGAATCAGGAAGATCGGCAGGTGCACGGGCCAGGTCGGGTAGAGACCCCGGCCGGCCGACGAATCCTGCAGCCCGCCCTCTTCAAGGAGTTGCCGGAAGTGGCTCGACCAGGGCGACACATTGAGGTCGCCGAGGAGCAGGACGGCGGCGGATCTGTCGGTGATCAACCCCGGCAACGCGGCAAGCTGCCGGTTCCGCGTCCGCGATTGCCCGGCCCCGATCGGGGGGAGCGGGTGCGTCGCGATGACGGTGAGGCGTCGATCGTGGAGCTGGACCTGTGCCCGGATGGCCGGGTTGTCGGGCCTGTCGATGGCGATGACCTTCGGGTCGAGCAAGGGAAACCGGCTGAACAGCGCGATCCCGAAATGACCCTCCCGGGGTTGACGGACGCGGTAGGGGTAGCGGTCGTGCAACGGCTCGAGCGCCTCGAGCCACGCATGGGTCGTCTCCACCAGGACCAGCAAGTCCGGATTCTGCAAGGTAATGAGCCCGCGCACCGCGGCGTGGCGGTCGTTCTCCGCCTCCACGTTGAGCAGGAGCGCGCGGTAAGCCGTGGGCGTCGCCTGCGCGCTCGGCATCCCCGCATAGTAGGGCGCGATCGTCCCGAGATTCAGCACGGCGAAGGCGGTCAGGAGCGCGACCCACGTCCATCGGCCGGCGTGCCCCAGCACGGGGATGAGGAGCAGCAACGTCAGCACGTACTGCACGCGAAAATGCGAGAAGAGATCGAAAAACCACCAGAGGGGACCGAGAAAACCAAGCAGGCTCGACAGGATCACGACCAGGCCAGCGGCGCTCGCGAGGCCGGCCAGGCCGATGTCGCGCCCGCTCCTGCTTCCTGCCCTGCTCCGGTCGGTCGGCCCGTCTAACATGGTGAAACTCTTATCCTATCCGCCTGCGCTACACTATCAATCGACGCCGGACCGTCACGAACTTGCCACCGTTACCATTTATGCGCGACGCGGCATCAAAAGCAATCCCTCGAATGGTTGCCCTCATCGCCATTCTGGCCGCCTCGGCTGGCCCGGCGCCGGGGCAGCCCTCGTCGCCTGAAGCGCTCTGGGCCTGCACGCTGCCCGACGGCTCCCTCGTCTTTACCGACCGGGAGCTGTCCGGGGACTGCCGGCCGGTCTCCGACCTTCCCGATTTGCAACGGCTAGCCCCGGGCCTGGATCAGGAGTCGGCCGAGCCTCCCGTCGAGGAGCCCGAGGGTGCCGTCGCACCGATGCCCGAGCCGGGGCCCATTCCTGGCGGGTCACGCCGCATCGATCCGCCGGGGAACACCGTCATCAGGATCACCGACATCGAGGCGACGCCGAACTTCAACAGCGCGCTCGGGATCGCGCAGTACCAGGCTACCATGTCCCTTGAGAATGTCGACTCGACCTGGACGGCCGAGAAAGTCTGCATCGACGTGCGTTTTCACGATCGCAGCCGCATCTTCGTGGATGTCCACCAGATCGGCTGCCTGGAGGATCTGCAACCCTTCGCCCCCAGGACCCTGACGGTGACCTATACAGGAATCGTTCCCCCGCGGCTGGTCCCGATCGAGGCGGAGGCTGAGGTGGACTACGTGAAGTGGACGAAATGACCCGCTTGGTTCGGGGAAGGATGCAAGGGACTCGGGCTCGGTCGGATTGGCGGCGGCTAGCGTGGCAAGAGCAGCCACGAGAGCCTTCGGCTGGTGACCGCGCCCGTCACGGTCATCGGTAGCCTGAACACTTGCCCGAGCGACGTCTGCGAGAACGCCCCCGCTTGACCGAATTTGCTCCCCACCCCCATGTGCACGGCGACCTCGCTCGCCAGGCCTTGCCCCAGGCCAATGGATTTGTTCACGTGCTTGTTCGCGCCAGCGGCGGTCGTGCCGATGACGGGGGAGCTGTACGCGCTGCCTGTCAGATAGTAGAGGGCGTAGAGGGCGCTCTGGCCCATGGCCTGGCAGGCGTCCGCTCCCGGGGTGAAGGTCGGGAACAGGACGAGGCCGCCAAAGACGGAAGGCCGGACAAGGACGCGCTCTCCCGTCCCCGGAAGGGACGTGAACCATCCGTCCCGCGAGGCGACGAGCGTGATCAACGAAGGAAAGTCAGAGGCTCCCGTCACCCCCGTCACCTGATTCGTCGCTGCGCCGCAATCACCCACCCCGAGCAAACAGACCTGAGCGGCCGAGACATCCACAAGGTCGTCCTGGTGGCAGTTGGTCGCCGTGCTCTCCATACACCCGGCGTTCAACACCGAATCCTTGACTCCGAGAAAGTACTGCGGATCGGCGTTGACCCTGTCCGGCCCGTTGAAATGTCGGCCCGTTCCGGCGAAGACCCACAGCTTGTCGCCGTCGTCGATCGTGACGGCGGGGGCTGAGGTCACCGGCCCCAGCTTCAGGCTGCCGCTCGACGGAAAGGTGTCGAGAATTTCGGTCGGCGTACGATTCCCGCCGAGCCCCGACGCGATCCCCCACGTGTTCGGGGAACAGGGGGTCGCCACGCAGTCGTGCGTGGTCAGCCGGTACAGCTTGCCTCTCCACACCGGAGATCCGTCGTCGATGGCGCTGCCCATGTAGGTCACGTCCACCCGGTAATCGAAGTCCCGGTCGATGGTGACCGGTCTCGCCATGAAGGCGTCCGCTGCCTCGGCGTCGAACACCGTGACCAGGCTGTTGTTGGCTCCCGGTCCCGTGGCAAGGTCGATCGCGTAGAGCCTGCCCGCCTGCCCCGCGCTGCCGTCGTAGCCGGTCGGGCCAGAGCCCACGACCATGAACCACTTGGCGTCGGTGTTGTCCGTCATGGAGCTGCTCGACGGGTTCACGCGCAGCATGGAGGGCACCGACGTGGTCAGGCCCAGGTCCGCGGCCGAGTAGCTCCAGAGCAATTTCGGGTAGCCGGGTGATTCGGGATTGGTGATGTCCAGGACGAAGTACGCGCTGTAGAAGGTCCGGGTGTCCTCCGGATCAAGGCTGTCTCCATCGTAATTGAAGTCCGCGGTCACGGTCATGGGGGGCGCGCCCGTCGCCGAGGTGCAGGTCCCGCAACTGCCCCCCAAGCGAAAGCCGCCCAGCAGGATCGTCCCCCAGCCATTGGGGTGGTCGGCGTCGGGGGTGAAGATCCGCGCGTCGGTGACCTTCGGGGTCAGGTCGACATAGTAGACATGGGTGTAATCGGGGTCCGTCAGCCACTTCAGGTGGGGCAGGAGCTCCTGCGGAATGAAGCCGAACAGCTCCTGGCCGAGCAGCGGCCCGCCGCTGTTGTCCGTCGGCGTGCGGGTAAACCAGCCATGCTCCGTTGGGGCGGTGCCCGGGTCGTCGCCACGGTGGAAGTAGCCCGCGTTGAAGGCGTGCAACATGCCGTCGTTGGCTCCGACGTAGGCCACGTGCCGGCGGTTCTTGTATTGCTGGACAAAGGCCGTGTAGGAAGAATCGCCGTAGACCAGGTCGTAGCGCTGCGCCGGGGCGCTGACGACCACGGGCTGGGCATGGACGGGGTCGCCCAGTTTCCACACGCTCAGCGTGCCGCCGACGGTGAGCTGCCGGTCCCTCAGGCCGGCGATCTGTTCACCTCGAACGAACCGGATGATGTTGTCGGCCGAGAAGGGCGCGGCACCGGGCCGGAGATAGGGGGCGAGCGTCGCCCCATTGGCCGTGGTGAAATCGATCTGCTCGCCGCCGTCCACGACGCGATCATTGTCGAGGTCGACCCAGGTCACGAGGTTGCGCGCCAAGGCGGCCGTCTGGGCCAGCCTCGCTCCCGCCTCCCAGAGGCCCGCAATGTTACGGAGCCCGCTCGAGTTGACGGGCGTAGTGCTGTCCGCCACGCCGTTCGCGTCCGCATCGTCGAACTGGTCGACGACGACTTGATTGGTGCTCGCCTCGAACCGCGTTTGAACGATCAAGTCGTCTTCATAGGTCAAGCGGCCGTCACCGTTCGTGTCCTCGCGAAGGTTCCCGAAGGCGTCAAGGAACAGCGCCTGGGTGTACCCGGTCCAGGTGATCTCGTTCAGCCCCTCGAACGTGCTGGGGAAGAAGAAGGATTGGTACAGCGCCCCCTCTCCCGTCGAGGAGGATGCGATCACGGAGGCCGCCGAGCCGGACGCCGCATCCTTGAGGATCGCGGCAATGGCTTTGTTGATCTTGTCCTCCAGGTCGCCCCCCTCCGAGGCCTCGAAGTAGGTGTCCGGGATGCAGTCCTGGTCCTGGTCCCATTCCGGGCTGCTGGTGCCGGCTCCGCTCCCCAGGGTCGAGCCCGCGGGGTAGGTGCAGCTCTGCCCCGCGGCATCGGGCAGGTTGTCGCTGTTGAGATCGTCGAAGGCGCCGAACTTGGCCGCCGAGGACAGGAGGCCGGCCCCCGTGGCTCCGCCCATGGCGTTCACGGCGTAAAGGGTCACCCGCTGCGTCCCGGCGAGCCCGACCGGAGAGGCGGCGGCCTGGTTCCGAATGTCGTTCGTACGTCCGTACAAGGCGATGTCGTCGAGCCGATCTCCTTGGGCTCCCGAGGTCACCAGGCCGTTGTTCGCTCCGGCGAACAAGTCTCCGAACGGCTGCTGCAGGTCCGGGGCGTTCCCGTCGCTGGTCGCCACCCCGGGGCTGATCATGAGGACGAAGCTCTTGCAGCAGGCGATCATCTGGTTCAGAGACGCGAAATAGAAGGGGTCGCCTTGCACCCCTGTCGACGAATCGTACCCCGTCGCGGACGATCCGTTGTTGTTGTAGCAGGGGCCCTGGGACTTGCGAAACAAACAGAGCGCCTCGTAGAGGGCCTCCGCGAGCGGGCTGTGCGTCTGGATGTGCGCGTTGCGAATGTTGGTGATGCTCGAGGGGTTGAACGAATCGTCGAACTCGAATTGCACCTTCGCGGCCTGCCCGCTCCCCGCGTTGACGAACATGACCCCGACGTGCATGTTGTCCAGCTGCAGTTTTTGGAAGAGGCCGAGGGAGCGCCCGCGCTTGTAACACACGAGGTGGCCGGCGTACCCGGGCTGGCCGACGGTGCAGTGATCGTTCGCCGAGCCGGTCCCCGAGGGAACGTCCGGCTCGGTGTGCAGGTCGACCTCCAGCGCGTATTGATTGCTGTTCGCGGTATCGAAGGGATTGGGCGTACTGTCGTCGTTGACGTACAACGTGCCCTCGCCAAGGCCGAAAAACCGCCCTGGATTCGCCAAGCTCCCATCGAGCACATTGGTTCCCGAAACGGCGGGATTGGGCAGCGTGGTCGGGACCCTGCCGGCCAGGAGGCCATCCGGCACGAACTTCACGTACCGCCAGCACGATTTGGCGTTGTTCGCACAGGTGTCATTGGTCCCGTTCTCTCCGGTCGTCCGTTCCCCCGCCAGGCTGTTGGCGGTGCCGTCGACATTGGCCGACGCCGGGAGTGACGTGCCGCCGACGAGCGCCTGATAGGCCACGTCCTTCTTCCGCATGGCGAGCCAGTTGAGGAAGTTGCCGTCCCAGGCTGTCGACGCGCAGGCGTCCGCCGCCGCAGTCTTGGCCGAGGCGAAATTGAAGCTGTTCGAATCGGTCACGTAGCAGCGCAAAGGATCGAAGAAGCCGTAATAGCTGCGCGCGGGGTCGAAGGCGTCGATGGGGGCTGCGGTCGTCGCGGTCAAGATGGACGCACCGCTCCCGTCCACGGCGACGAGATCCGGGTTGCTGGTGGCGTCGAAGGTGACGTTCGCGGCGTACTGACTGTCGGTTGCCGTCCCGGCCTTGAACGAGACGATATACCGGTGGTCGGCACCCGTGTAGGCGGCCTCGATCGTCTGATCGCCCAAGTCGACGACAAAGAGGACGTTTGGGGTCACCGTATCGCTGATAAAGGGCGGATAGGCCGTGTAGTCATCGAGTGTTTGAGCCAGGGCGGCGTCATCCGACGGCGCCATCACGCCGCAAATCGAGAGTAGAATCGCACAGGAGAGGTCCTGCGCTTTCCGGACGGAGGTGTGTAGGTCGACGGATCGGATGATTGTCGGAGTGAGCCATTTCGTAACGTGTGACATCTGCCGTCTCCTCGGCGATTGGCTGCCGGCGGTACCAAGACAACAGCAAACGGGGTACCACGTTTCGAGCGGGAGATTTGGGACGCAAAGCGTTCCTCATGGACACCCGTGCGTTTGGAATGGACTGGAACGGGGAGAAAAGCAGGGAGCGCGGACCGGAAGGCAGCTAAAAAGTGCGCCCCCACTGTACCGGCTTGAACACGTGACCGGTACAGCCGTCTGGCTCGAGGGGGCTTCATCAGGCCTGCCTCACGGAGTACGGCCAGGGGCCCTCTGCGTCGGAACGCTCCGAGCGCGGGGGGGGCAGAGCGCGCGTCGGGCGTGGCGATGAGGCCGGAGGCTAGGGTGGGCTCGACCAAAAAGTGAAGAAGGCTGGCCCGAACCAAAACAAAGAAATTGCGCAAATTTCTGGGCTCTTGCCGTTCCCGTCCGGCTGTGAGCCGCCCGGAATGACGCCGGATGCTACACTGGATGGTCATCGCGGAAGGACCTCGATGGCCCCTCTGGGGGGAGTCATGAAAAGGGCACCTGGTCAAGCGCAGCCGTTCCTGATTGGCATGGCGATCGGGCTTCTGATCGGCATCCTCGTTCTGGACATCGTCATGCCCAGCGGCGTGGTGACCGGGGTGGTCTACGTCTCCCTCGTCATGATGTCGCTGGCCTCGAACAAGCGCACGCTCACCTTCCTGGCCGCCTTCGCCTTCACCGGCCTTCTTGCCTTCGATCATCTCGACTATTTGATCGCGGTGCAGAACCCGCTGGACACCTCCTGGCCCATGATTGGGCGCCTGGCGTTGATCGCTCTCGCGATCTGGATCCCGTTCTTCGCCGCGCTGGCCACCAAACGCGTCCAAGAGCACGTCGAGCTGGTCAGCACGCCGCTCCACCTCTGCCCCACCTGCAAGAAGATTCGGGACGACAAGGGGACCTGGACCAAGGTCGACGAGTTCATCCAGCAGCAACTGGGTCGGGAGGCCTCGCCCGGCATGTGTCCCGGCTGCCGCTCGAAATGGGCGGCGGGCCAGGCTGGCTACCATCATCTGTAGTCGGACAGCAAGCGCGGCCCCAGATGCCGCCGGCGAGATCCGCACCCTCACCTCCTCCTTCCCGACCACGACGACCGAAGGCTGAGCCCTACAGCGGGGGACTGGTTCCTGGATCCTTTCCCGCTCTCCACCGTGCTCCCCGAGCTGAACAGTGTGAAGCCCGGACGTGATTTCGGCTGATTTCTCGATGACTTGTGCGGTGGAGCCGCAGCCTTGCGGCGCCGGTGTTCAGGCGGGGTGTTCCTCTTGCATAATCGGGCTGGTGCCTCCAAGCCTCTCTCGAAGCCTAACCGCCAGCTCATGAGGTGGACCATGCGACCTTTGACACAGATTCTTGCCATCGTGCTGCCCTGCCTGCTCGGGACGGCCGCCAGTGTGGTCGCCAGCACGGACGCGCCGCTTTCGATCACCGATGCCACCTTTACCGACTCGGTGAACGCCCGCGAGCCTGGCGATCGCCTCACCTCGTTCAGGCTGGGGGAAGAGGCGTCGTCCAGGCTCTGGTTCTGGTTTCGCGTGGAGTGCGGCGAGGGCTGCATTCGGGAACCGGAGGTCGCCCCCGACATTCCCATCTATGTGAAATGGGCCCATCGCGAGGGAGACACCTTCGTTGTCCGGGACACGATCCCGCTGACGGTGCAGGGCGTGCAATGGCGCGCGTGGACCTACAAGGAGCACCTGGCCCCCGGGACCTGGCGGGTGGCGGTCTTCACCGAAGAGGGACCGGTGTGCTTCCACGACCAGTGCGAGTTCACGGTGCAGGTCACGCCCGGACCGGCAGCCTCGCCTGAACCCGCCGATCCTGACCAGGGTGAGGTCCTGTCCAGTCCTTGATCCGGCGGCTCGGCTTCTTGTACCCTATGCCCTCGTCTTTGTGGTCTTGGCTTCGCGGTCGCGAGCCGGCTATCGGGGGGTTCATGGAACGGGAAGAGTTCGAGGCGCTCGGGTTCTGGGAGAAACAGGTGGCCTGCTCCAAGCTCTGGGCGGAGCTGGCGACGCCGATCTTCACCCCGCGTGACAATACGGGGCGGGTGCCCTCGAAGGCGCAAGTGCGCAAGACGAACTGGCCGGGACAGTGGATCTATACCGATGTCGACGGCTACAGGGTGATGGAGGACGCGGAAGTGGAGCACTGGACTCTGGTCCCCCTGCAGAAATAAGCCCGCCTACTTGCCGACCGCAGCCTCGAGCGCGACAAGCTCCGTGACCATCGCCCGCAGCTCTTCCTCGATCCCGAGCCCGGCGCCAGCCTGCCGTATCTGAACCTCCCCCGAGCCGACCGCCAAGGTGCCCAGCGGCATCCTGCCGAGCCGCGCGAGCACGATCGCCTCGCGCAGAGATGGCAGGGACCGAAGGGCCGTGCCGGCGTCGTCCGGATGGATCGGGCGCCTGCCCAGGTCGACGAACCGGTAGGCGCGCACGAGCTGGAGGGGTACCGCAGCGCCGATGGCGTAGGAGAGCGACCATCTCAAAAACCGGCTGGCGGCGGGGCGAACGAGCCAGCTCCGCAGGAAGGCTCGCAGGAGACCGCTCAAGGCTTCGACGGCACGCTCCCGTCCCCCGGTCAACGACCGTTGGACCGACCGGCGGATCCTCGCAGAGATCGTCGCAGCTTGGGGGGCACGGGGGTCCACGGAAGTACCGCCCCGGACGATCTCAGCCACCTTCCCCACCAGGTCTGCCCGCGGTACCAGCTCGCCGTCCCCCGCGACATCATCGCCACGCGTCCGGACCCTGTCCTCGGACAGCACGGCAAGGACGCGGTGGCACACCAGCGTCCGGTTCAGGCGAAAGAGGACGAGATCGCCCGCCTCGAGGGCGTCGGGGGGCAGGAGGCGCAGCACGTCGCCCTTTCGCAGGGCGGGAAACATGCTCCAGCCCGTCACCCGCAGGGTGAAGGCCTGCCCGACCCAGGCGAGGTCGTCACCGGCGAGGAAGTCCGTCAGCGAGAGGGTGTCCCGGTATTGGCCGGGAGCGAGAGTCTGGATCATGGTGCGAGCGAGGGCGCGCGCCGGAACAGCGACGCACCGATGTGCCAGGCCACGCGGGGGATGCGGCTCAGGAGGGCGAAGACCCGCAGGAGGCGCACCCAACCGGGACGTCTCGTGCCGCGTGTCCCGTAGCGGTAGCGGAGGAACGTCGAAGAGGGGAAAAAGGCGCGGGACAGCCACCGCCATTTCTTCACCATGCCCGGCCTGGTGAGGCACAAGAGGAAGAACCCGGTGCCATAGACGAAACGCTCCGTCACGACCTTGCGGAGCAGGAACGCCATCAGGCGCTCTCCGAGCCTCCGGGCCGCGAGGTCCTTCAGGACGGCCTCTGGAATGACGCACAGCCCCTGCCTCGCCCGGGCGTAGGACAGACCGTGATGAAGGGGCGCTCTCAAACCATGGGCCTTCGCCTCCGCCATGATGAAGTCCCAGTTCAACGACTCTTTCTGGGTGAGCAAGGCGAGGTCGTTGGCGAAGCGGGGCGAGAGCGCGGCTCGATGCACGACGGTGTACACGGTCAGATAGATCAACAGATCCTCCCCGCTCATGACAGAGACCCGCTGGGCCCCGATCTGACGGCTGATCGCCCGCTGCCACAGGCCCTCCAGCGCCTCCGGATCGTCCAGGTACCAGACCGAAGTGACCAGGTCCAGCTTGAGCCCGTCGGGAAGGCTGTACGCGGGGTTCCCGTCGATCGCCTGGCTGTAGCCCAGCGCGAGGAGGATTTTATCGATCACCGGCAGATCGCGCTCCCGGACGAGCAGGTCGACGTCAGCCATCGGCCGCAGCCCGCGCACGCCGTAGAGCCGTGAGATGAGGTCGACCCCCTTGAGCAGCACGAAGTCGATCCGGTGCCGCTTGAACGCCGCCGCCACGACGGCGAACTGAGCCAGTGCGCGCTGATTGATCCGGCTGACGCGGGCGTAGCTCTCAAGCAGGTTGTCGAGGGTCGAGGAGCTCATGCACGTGCTTCTCCAGCCGCGCGAATTCCTTGAAGTGGGGGAGACAGCGGCTCATGTCGCCGGTCTCCAGCCAGGCATCGCTGGGGCCCTGCTTGCAATGCAGTCGCACGTCGCAATCCGGGCACTCGTACCGGCTGCTCGGCTGCGCGCGGTCGACGGTCCGCTTCAGCGCCTCCCAGCCATCTTTCACTGTCCCCCGGCGCAAGTCGTACTTCGGCATCGGAAAGGCCACGCAGAGGTTCATCTCTCCGTAGGGCGTCACGGCGAATCGACTGTGGCCGCAGGCGCAGGAGATGAAGGCGTCGGTCGCGGCGCAGGCTGCGTCCGCCTTCGAGATGGTCGCATGGCCCATGAGCGTGTTGTTGATCTCCACCTTCTGCTTCGGGCTGAGCCGGTGCGCGAGCGGCGCCAGGTCGCCGTCGGTGCGCGGCGTGATGTCCAGGCAGTACTGGAACTTCAGCCCGAGACGCCCGACGAGGGCCCGGGCCTCGTGCACTTCATGGACGTTGTCCGTCATCAACGGCATGCGAACGACCAGGGGCAGCCGCCGTGACGCCGCGTGCTCGAGGCCTCGGACGAAGGGCTCATAAGAGCCAGGGACCCCGGTGACCCCTTCATAGGTCGTCTTCGTCGCCCCGTAGATCGAGACCCCGATGGTTTCGCAGTCGATCTCCTCCAGCGCGTCGGCGACGGTCGCCGTGAGCTGTGTCGCATTGGTCAGCAGGCTGACGAGGAATCCGAGGCGCCTGGCCTCGTGGAAGATCTCGAAGGCATCAGGCCGGACGAGCGGCTCCCCCCCGCTGAAGGTCACCGTGACGATGCCCATGTCGGCGGCCTGCTCGAGGATGGCGAAGGCCTCTGCCGTCGACACCTCCTGGGGAAGAGCACGGTGGAGATCCACCAGCGCCTGGAGGGGGCCGAGGGGCACGCCTCGACAGGCGCGCCGGCCTCGTGCGCCGGCGTCATCGCCCAGATCCTCCTCCTGGACGTGGTCTTCTCGCTGGACTCGGTGATCACCGCCGTGGGCATGGT
>JBFKNO010000047.1:0-13653 GCA_041629275.1 Nitrospiraceae bacterium | reverse complement strand
ATCTCCGGATCGGCCAGAGCATCAGCGGCCGCGCCGTGGAGGAGCGCAGGCCGATCATGGTCGGGGACGTCAGAACCGAGCCTGACTACGTGTACCCGGACCTCGCCAGGAAAGAGGGACTGTGCTCGCTGCTCTCGGTCCCGATGCTGAACCGGGATCGGGTGATGGGCGTGATCAATAGTTACACCTCGATTCCGCACAATTTCACGGCGGAGGAGGTCAAGGTCATGCAGGCGATCGCCAACCAGGCGGCCATTGCGATCGAGCACGCGACGCTGCTCGAGAAGTCCTTCGAGATGCAAGAGGCCCTGGCGGTGCGCAAGGTGGTCGAGCGTGCCAAGGGCTACCTCATGCGCTCGAAGAAGCTGTCCGAGGAGGAGGCGTTCCGCCTGATTCAGAGGCAGAGCATGAGCCTCCGCAAATCGATGCGGGAGATCGCCGAGGCCGTTCTGCTGGCCGGTGAGATCGAGGGGCGCCGCTAGGGAGCGGGCGGCTGCCCGGAGGGAGCCCCATCGCCACGGTCGTGTTGCAGCGACCGCAGCTCTTCCTTCAAGGCGTCGAGTTCCCGCTCCTGTTGGGTGATCCTCTCCTCGAGGGAGGGCTCTCCCGCGGCGGGTGGTTGCCTCGTGGAGCCCGCTCTCTCGGCGCGGGGGGGTTCCCGCTCCAGCCCCGCCAGCTTGTCCAGGAGCCGGTAATCGAGCACCAGGGTCGTCAGGTGGGGAGGGCCGACGACGCCGGGCGTGGCATGGAGGTCCGTGCGTGTGACGCCCTTCTGAACAAACAGCACCGTCCGGTCTCGAAGTCCCGTGGCATCCTGTCGAACGCGGTCGGACTTGATGGCGGTATAAGACTTGCTTGGCCTGACCCGATACTGTGTGAGGGTGACGTAGAGCGACTGACTCTTGACGTAGAGCGCACCACCGGTCGTCTCATTCCCCGAGGGGGGTGTGCGCACAACCTGGAACCGGACAACCTGCGCCGGAGTCGCTCGGGACAGCGCTTCGTGCAGGAGGGGGGTCAGGAATGCGATCTCACCCGGCGAGAACGCCGGCTCCCGCTTGGCCTCGCCGGGCATGAGCTGTTGGAGCATGCGGGTGTCCTTCTGGACGAGGATGCCCTCCAGGACGCGCCCGAGGGTGGCAGGACCAAGCGAGATCGGATGTGTCGCATCAAGAGGGCCCTTGCGGGGGTCCTCGAGATAGACGGCACCTCCTGGACCCTCGTGAATCATGACGGTCTGAGCGGACATACAGGCCGTCAGGCATGCCAGCGCGAAGGTCCAGGACAGCCGGAGGCGACCCTTTCGCGAAACGCTCCCACGATCCACGAGATGTCCGATAGTGGAACGGCCTGGCACTCTTTATTCTCCGATGGAACGGGTGGCGAGTCTAGCACACCGAGGGGGGATCGAGACAGGGGGAGGAGCGCCGAGTGCCAGGGCCGGCCGGCCTCAGGACGGGACGCCTGTGCCCCGTCCGGCGCGCCGATAGCGCGCACGAAGGGTGGGAGCAACACTTGACAGGTCAGGCGGGGGAATGATACAAACCCGCCCTGTTACGGGCACGGGGGAACAATGGCGTTTCCCCTAATCGTACAATCGTAAGCAATCGTCTGAAGGACAAAGGCGTCCTCTTCCCCGCGGGGAACGAGGGCGCCTTTTTTTTTGGCTGCCTCGGAAAAGGGTCCGGATGCGTGTGTTCCGCATAGCGATGGTGCAGATGAACCCCACGGTGGGCGACATTGACGGCAATGTCCGCCGCATCGTCGGCTGGATCAACGAGGCCAAGAAGGCCAGACCCGATCTCGTGGTGTTTCCCGAGCTGGCCGTGACCGGCTATCCCCCCGAGGACCTGCTGCTCAAGCCTCGATTCCTCGAGCGGAACAGAAAGGGATTGGAGGAAGTCGTCGCCCGCTCGCGGGGCGTCGCGCTGGTGGTCGGCTATGTCGGCCAACGACCGGTGTCGGAATACAGGCCGAAGGAGCCCATGGCCCTCCCGGCCGGTCGCTCCGAGCTCTACAATGCCGCTGCGGTCATTTCCGACCGACGTCTGGTCACCACGTATTGCAAGCTCTATCTGCCAAATTACGGCGTCTTCGATGAGAGCCGCTACTTCTATCCAGGACATCGCGTGCCGGTGCTCCTTCTCAACGGGACCGTGCTCGGGGTCAACATCTGTGAGGACATTTGGCTGCCCGAGGGCCCGACACGCAAGCAGGCTGCAGCGGGTGCCGAAATCATCGTCAATATCAACGCCTCGCCGTTCCACGTGGGCAAAGGCCGCTACCGTGAACAGATGTTGGCGACCCGGGCGAGAGAGAACGGCGTCATCGTGACGTATACCAATATGGTCGGCGGTCAAGATGAGCTCGTGTTCGACGGAAACAGCGTGATCGTCGATCAGACGGGAGAGGTCATTTTGCGAGGCAAAGCGTTCGAAGAGGATCTCATTGTTGCAGACCTCGACGTGACCGCGGTGGGCCGGTCGTCCCTGGCGCATGGGCGGAGAAAGTGGTCGGGAGCCAAGACCGGGAGAACCGAGCGCGTGGTCATCTCCGAGATGGCCGCGCACAGAAAACGACCGCGTCTGGTGCCGGCCACCACGGATCTGCTCGGACGACTCGAGGAAGTGTACGGAGCGCTCGTGCTCGGCGTGCACGATTACGTGAACAAGAACAGGTTTCGCCGGGGCATCATCGGGCTCAGCGGCGGCGTGGATTCGAGCCTGACCGCGGCCATCGCCGTGGACGCCCTGGGAGCGACGAACGTGCTGGGCGTGCTCATGCCCTCGCCCTACACCTCGCGGGAGAGCCGCGAGGATGCGACGGAGCTGGGGCGTCGGCTGGGCATCGAGACCTGTACCATCCCGATCACCCGGATCTTCAAGGCGTATCTCCAGTCCCTCGCCCCCTCGTTTCGGGGACGGCGCCCGGACGCGACGGAGGAAAACATCCAGGCCCGTGTGCGCGGCAATCTTCTGATGGCGCTCTCCAACAAGCTCGGGTATCTGGTGCTCACGACCGGAAACAAGAGCGAGATGAGCGTGGGCTATGCCACCTTGTACGGCGACATGGCCGGGGGGTTCGCGGTGATCAAAGACGTGCCGAAGACGATGGTCTACGAGTTGGCACGGCTGCGGAATCGACGGGAAACGAACCCCGTGATCCCCAAGCGGGTGCTCGATCGGGCGCCCTCCGCCGAGCTCAGGGCCAATCAGAAGGACGAAGACTCGCTGCCGCCCTATGCGATCCTCGACCCGATCTTGCAGGCCTACATCGAGGAAGATCGCTCACTGGACGAGATCGTGCACCTGGGATTCGATCGCGAGACCGTGGCGCGCGTGATCACCATGGTCGATCAGAGTGAGTACAAGCGGCGGCAGGCGCCGATCGGCATCAAGATTACCCATCGGGCATTCGGCAGAGATCGCCGCATGCCGGTGACGAACGCATTCAAGAGCTCGTGAGCGACGCGCCCCGGGGGCGTCGGTCCTCGGGAGGCGGCAGGTGCACAACGGCGTGCACGGTGACAGGGTGGTCCCATGGCAGTGAGGAAGCGGCCAGATTCAACCGTGTTGATTCAAGCCTGAGGAGGGACATACATGTACCGTGCATGCACCGTCACTTGGAGAGTGAGCAAAATACTCGTCGACATTGGGTGTGTGGCAACGTGGCTCTTGGGCCAGGCCTTGATCGCCGCCGCGCAAGGAGTGCCAGGGGAAGTCTACGAGCCGGGCAAGCTTGGAAAGCTCGAGCGGGCCGTCGAAGAGGCTGTTCAGAAGGTCCCCACCAAAACCCTTGGTCTCTCGCTCTACGGCTACGTCGACGTCTCGTATACGCAGAACTTCAACCATCCCAGCACCTCGCCAGGCACGAACTCGTTGCGGATTTTTGATGTGGACAGCGATGCCTTTCGCGTCCACATGGCGCAAATCGTGCTCGAAAAGGTAGGAAAGACGGATGGCGAACTGCTCGATCGTGCGGGTTTCCGCGTCAAGCTGAACTTTGGGGAGGATTCCCAATTCACCGGCGGGAGCGACCCGGGTGACGAATCCGACTTCCAGGAGGTGTATGTCCAATACGTGGCGCCGTTCGGCAATGGGCTCGACCTCAGGATCGGGCGGCAGAACACCTTGATCGGGTTCGAGGTCATCGAGAGTCCGTACAACCCGAACTTTTCCCGCTCCTGGATGTTCGGGCTGGGCGAGCCGTTCACGACCACGGGCGTGAGGGCGGCCTACGACTTCAACGAGAACGTGTCCTTGGCCGTCGGGGGCATCAGCTCGTTCACGCAGGCGTCGGGCGATACGAATTCCGACCTGTCTATGGAGTCAGCCCTTTCCCTTACCCTTCACGAGCGGCTTGGAGTCACAGGGTTCTTGATCTGGGGCGATGAGCAAGCCAGAAACACGCCCGGCTCTGGTGATCTCATCCTGGGCGGTGGGATCGTCACGGTGGGTCTGACCGACCAGACCTCCGCCGTGGTCGAGGCCTACTATGCGAACCAGGCGAATGCCAGCGCCATCAGCCCTGCCCGGAATGCCCGATGGAACGGGGTGGCCGGCTATCTCATCCACGATTTCACGGACCAGTGGGGCTTTCGTGTCCGTGGCGAGATCTTCGAGGACGCGGGGGGAGCGCGCACCTGCGGGGGGACACTCGGCGCGCCACGCGTCAACGTCTGTGCCGGGGCCACAGCTACTGCCGCGTCTCCCCTTTCCCCCGTCGCGCAGACCCTCTGGGAGACGACCTTCACCCTGCAGTACAAGCCGGTGCCGCCTTTGATCACGCGGCTCGAATTCCGCTACGACAAATCGGACCAGAATACGTTCCAGGACGGTGTGAATGCGGCCAACAACCAGCAGACCCTGGCGTTCGAAGCGATTTACCTCTATTGAGACGAAGGCGGGGGATGCGATGAATTACACACACCTTACAAGGCTTGCAATCGCGGCCGCCTCGGGACTGATCAGCATGCTCTGTGGGTCGGGGGCGGCTCTGGCGCAGGAAGCTGAACAGGCGTCGCCGATCAGCGCCGGCGACACGGCCTGGATTCTCACGTCATCGGCGCTGGTCCTGGCCATGACCGCGCCCGGCCTGGCCCTGTTCTACGGCGGCATGGTGCGGGGCAAGAACGTGCTCGCGACCATGATGCACAGCTTCATGGCGCTCTGCCTGGTCAGCGTGGTCTGGGTGCTCTGGGGCTACAGTCTGGCCTTTTCGCCGGACATCGGCGGGATCGTCGGCGGCCTGCAGTGGGTCGGCTTGACTCAGGTCGGGATGGAGGCGTACCCGGGCACGGCGATCCCGCACCTGGCCTTCATGGTCTTTCAGCTCATGTTCGCGGTGATCACGGTGGCGCTGATTGCCGGCTCCTTCGCGGAGCGGATGAAGTTCAGCGGCTTCATCGTGTTCGTCGTGCTCTGGTCCACGCTCATCTATTCCCCGCTGGCGCATTGGGTCTGGGGGGGCGGCTGGCTGGCCAATCTTGGGGCGCTCGACTTTGCGGGCGGGACCGTCGTGCACATCAGCTCCGGCGTCTCGGCCCTGGCCTGCGCGCTCGTACTCGGCGCGAGGATGGGCTACCAGAAGGACATCCTGACCCCCCACAACCTGCCGTTTACCGTCATCGGCGCCAGCCTGCTCTGGGTGGGCTGGTTCGGGTTCAATGCGGGGAGCGCGCTGGGGGCCAACGGGATCGCCGCCGGCGCCTTCGTCGCCACGAACACGGCGACGGCGGCCGCAGCGCTGGCGTGGCTGGCCGTGGAGTGGGTCTATCGCGGGAAGCCGACCATGCTCGGCGCCGTGTCCGGCGCCGTGGCCGGGCTCGTGGCGATTACACCGGCTGCGGGTTTCGTGGGGCCGATCTCGTCCATCTGGATTGGGATCGGAGCCGGGGTCCTCTGTTACCTCGCGGTCCTCTGGAAGCACAAGCTGGGCTACGACGACGCCTTGGACGTGCTGGGCATCCACGGCGTCGGCGGGACCTGGGGCGCGATCGCGACCGGCTTGTTCGCCAGCGTCGGCGCGAAGGGCCTGTTTTTCGGCAACCCCGGACAGGTCGTGCCGCAGGTCGTGGCTGTGCTCGCCACGTGGGTCTTCGCGCTGGTGGGCACCTACCTCATCCTGAAGCTGGTCGATGTCACGATCGGCCTGCGCGTCAGCGCCGAAGGGGAAGTGCTCGGCCTCGACCTCAGCGAGCACAACGAGCGCGCCTACACCTGAGGGACGAATCCGCGAGAACACGGAGTTCCTGGGCCAACAACCGGTTCTGTGTGAGGAGGGGAGACGAGCCCATGAAATTGATCGAAGCGATCATCAAGCCGTTCAAGCTCGATGAAGTGAAAAGCGCCCTCATTGAAGCCGGGATCAAGGGCATGACGGTCACAGAGGTGAAGGGGTTCGGGCGGCAGAAGGGCCACAAGGAGACCTACCGCGGGACGGAGTACCAGATCGATTTCGTCCCGAAGGTGAAGATCGAGGTCGCTGTCCCGGACAACCTGGCGCAGCGCGTCGTGGAGACCATCGCGCGAGCGGCGAAGACCGGCAGCATCGGTGACGGTAAGATTTTTCTGTCCGATCTCGGCAACGTGGTCAGGATCCGCACCGGCGAGGCCGGAGAAGGCGCGATCTAGAGCGCCATGCGGGCACAAAGCTCCGAACAGTCCAGCGAGGAGGGGCGAGATATGAATGGGAGATGGCAGCGCGTATTGACCGTCTGTGGAATGCTGGGAGCGATCGTCCTGTCCGGCGGGCAGGCCTGGGCCCAGGAGGGAAAGATCGACTCTGGTGATACGGCGTGGATCCTGGCATCCTCCGCGCTGGTGATGGCGATGACGCTCCCCGGCTTGGCCCTCTTCTACGGAGGCCTGGTTCGGAGCAAGAACGTGCTCGGGACGATCATGCACAGCGCCATTCTTCTGTGCGTCATCTCCCTGGTCTGGGTGCTGTGGGGCTACACGCTGGCCTTCGGGCCCGATAAAGGCGGCGTGGTCGGCGGGCTGGAGTGGCTGGGGCTGCGCGGCGTGGGCGTGGAGCCCTCGGGGTACGCCTCCACGATTCCCCACCAGGTGTTCATGGTCTTCCAGTTGATGTTTGCGGCGATCACCGTCGCCCTCATGACCGGCGCCTTCGCCGAGCGGATGAAGTTCTCGGCGCTCCTGCTCTTTTCGGTCCTCTGGTCGACGCTCATCTACTCTCCCCTGGCGCACTGGGTCTGGGGAGGCGGCTGGCTGGGGGCCATGGGCGCCCTGGACTTTGCGGGGGGCGCGGTGGTCCATATCAGCTCCGGATTCGGCGCCTTGGCCTGCGCCATCGTCCTGGGCAAGCGCAAGGGGTACGGCACCGAGGCGATGGTCCCGCACAACCTCCCCATGACCGTCCTGGGGGCCGGGCTCCTCTGGTTCGGGTGGTTCGGCTTCAACGCGGGCAGCGCCCTGGGGGCCAACGAGACGGCCGCCGTGGCCTTCGTGGCCACCCATACGGCGGCGGCCGCCGGTGCGGTGAGCTGGATGGTCGCGGAATGGATCCACCGGGGGAAGCCCACGACGCTGGGCGTCGCCAGCGGCATCATCGCGGGGCTCGCAACGATCACCCCGGGGGCCGGCTTCATGGGGCCCCTGTCGGCCTTGCTGATCGGGCTGGTGGCCGGCGTCGCCTGCTATGTGGCGGTTGTCTGGAAGGTGCGACTTGGCTATGATGACTCCCTCGATGTGGTGGGGATCCACGGCGTGGGTGGCTTCATCGGGATCCTGGCGGTCGGGCTCCTGGCCTCCGTCGGTGCGACCGGGCTCTTCTTCGGAAATGCCGCCCAGTTGGGCTATCAGGCGGTGATGGCGGTCGCGACCCTGGTGTTCTGCTTCGTCGGCACCTGGGTCCTGCTCAAGGTCGTGGACCTTCTGGTGGGCTTGCGCGTGACGCCGGAGGACGAAGAGCTCGGCCTGGACCTCAGCCAGCACAACGAGCGGGCCTATTCGTAAGCGGCGCGACCACCGCGGGAGGACGGTATGAAACTAGTCGAGGCGATCATCAAGCCGTTTAAGCTGGACGAGGTCAAGGACGCGTTGCTGGAGATCGGAGTCCAGGGGATGACGGTCAGCGAAGTGAAAGGTTTTGGTCGGCAGAAGGGTCACAAAGAGACCTACCGCGGCATGGAATACACGATCGAGTTCGTCCCCAAGGTCAAGATCGAGGTCGCCGTGGCGGACGCGCAGGTGCAGCGGGTCGTGGAGACCATCGCGCGGACCGGGAAGACCGGCAGTATCGGCGACGGGAAGATTTTCGTGCGCGCGCTCGACTCGGCGGTCAGGATTCGGACCGGCGAGGCGGGGGAGAGCGCGTTGTAGGGGGCGATCGGGCCCGATGCAGGTCGAGATGTTGCAGGATGTAGACGTCGAAAGCTCGAACGCGACGCTGGACAAGCAGCGGCATGCGCTTTTTCAGCGCCTGCTTCGTGGCGCCAAGGGAGCCGAAGTCGTCGCGGCCTATACGCAGTTCGTCGATGGGCTCATTATCGGGCGGTACCGCAATGCGCTCAGAAAGCTCGAGGAAGGGGTCCAGCCGGCGGGCATCCAGCACTGCTGCCTCATCGCGCTGGGCGGCTACGGCCGGCGCGAGTTGGCGCCGTACTCCGATATCGACCTGATGTTCCTCTACCGCGGGGATGCCGGGCCGGCCATCGCATCGCTGTCCCGGGACGTGCTGCATCACTTGTGGGACCTGGGGTTCCAAGTGGGGCACAGCGTGCGGACGGTGCAGGATTGCGTGCAGCTGGGGGTGGCGGACGTCACGATCCGAACCTCGCTGATGGAAGCCCGGTATCTGGCGGGCAGCGCGGACCTGTTCCAGGAGTTCGAGCGCCGATACGGAAGCAGGGTGGTGGCGCGCCGGCCGGATCAGTTCGTGCAGGCCAAGGTCGAGGAGCGGCGCAGGGAGTACGAGAAATTCGGGGACACGGTGTACCTCCTGGAGCCCAACGTCAAGAAAAGCCAGGGCGGCCTGCGTGACCTGCATCTCCTGCAATGGATCGGCATGGCCAAGCATCAAGCTCCGACCATTCGAGATCTCGCCGATCGAGCCATGCTCTCGAGGCCGGACTATCTCGCCCTGATGGAGGCGCAGGAGTTTCTCTGGCGCGTGCGTGCCCTGCTTCATTTTCGGGCGGGCATGGCGCAGGAGATCCTGTCCTTCGACGAGCAGGTCGAGCTCGCCAAGGTCTACGAGCTCCAGGATCGTCCGCACCTGCTGGCGGTCGAGCAGTTCATGCAACAGTATTACCGCCATACACGTCGAGTTCATGAGACCTGCGCCAGGTTCATCGACCGGAGTCGCAGTCTTCCCCTCATGGCGCGCCTCGTCCGATGGCTGCCGGCCTCGCGCGTCGACCGGCATTTCGTGCGGTCGGGCAGCGAGCTCCAGGTGCCGGCCGACACCGTGCACGCCGTGGTCCAGAGCCCAGACCTGGTCTTGCGCCTGTTCGACGTGGCCCAGGCTCGAGGGTTGAAGATCGAGACGTCCTTGCTGGAGGAGATCCATCAGCACGTGGGCGCCATTCCGGACGACGCGTTTCGGACGCCGGAGGCGAGCCGGACGTTCTTGACCGTCCTCTCGCGTCCGGGATCGGTAGCCAAAACGCTCGACGCCATGCACCGCGCGCAGGTCCTCGAGAAGATCATACCTGCCTTTGCCCGAGTCCGCGGGCTCATGCAGTTCAACCAATACCACAAGTACACCGTCGACGAGCACAGTCTGCTCGCCGTCTCGAAGGCGGAGTCCTTCCTGAACGATCCCGGAATCCTGGGGGAGGTCTACCGAGAGATCCACCGGAAGGATCTGCTCCACCTCGCCATTCTGCTCCACGACCTGGGCAAGGGCCGGGAGGACGACCATAGCGAAATCGGAAAGAGCATCGCCGAAAAAACTGCAGCGCGCCTCGGCTTGGACGAGCAAGAGACGCGGACGCTGATCTTTCTCGTGCATCGCCACCTCGTGATGGCGCACACCGCCTTTCGCCGGGATCCCTATGACGACAAGGTGCTCCTCGGGTTCGCCCGCATGGCCGGCACGCCCGAGGTCCTGCGCAAGCTCCTCGTGTTGACGGCGGCGGACCTCGCCGCGGTCGGGCCCGGCGTCCTGACCAAATGGAAGGAGTCCCTGCTCGTCGAGCTGTACCTGAAAGCGATGCCGGAGGTCTCCGGGGAGCGCGAGACGACGTCGGAGGCCGATGGGGTGAAACGCGTGGCGCGCGAGGTGGCGCGTGAGCCCCGCCTCCGTCAATGGCCCGGGGTGGACGAGGACTGGATCGAGGCGCAACTGGCGCAATTCCCCATGCGGTACGCGTACGGGACGCCGCCCTCGCGAATCGCGGCCCACCTGGCCGCGATCACGCGGTTGCAGCCGGGGGACGTCCTCGTCGAGGCCGACTTCAGCGAAGCCCTGGGCACCTGCGAGTACTCGGTGATCACGTTCGATGGCTTGACCCCGGGCCTGTTCTCCAAGATTGCGGGCGTCATGGCGGCCAAAGGCCTTCAGATTCTCGACGCCCAGATCCTGACTCGGCGCGACGACGTGGTGGTCGACACCTTCCAGGTCACCGATCCCGACCACCAAGGCGAGCCGCCTGCCGAGCGGATGTCGAGCATCGCGCGCACGATCGTCAGAATTCTCAAAGGCGAAGATGCCGTCGACAGCCTGCTCGAGCGAAGCCGTCGTTTGACGCTGGAGCGGCAGGTCCCGGCGCACCGGCAGCCGACGGAAGTGCAGGTGGACAACGAAACCTCGGATCGCTTCACCATTCTCGACGTCTTTGCTGACGATCGGCAGGGATTGCTCTACGTGATCACCCGGGCGATCTTCGACCTGGGTCTCTCCGTGCACGCGGCCCGGATCTCGACCCGGCTCGATCAAGTGGTGGACGTGTTCTACGTGACCGATCTCGAAGACAGGAAGGTCGAGGACGCCGGTCGACTCGAGCAGATCAGAATGTCCATCCGGGAGGCAATCGATCGTGTGCTGAAGGATGCGTAGGTTCGCTCATGTGATGGAGGTCTTGGTGTTGGATACAGCTGTGAAAGGAGGCTCGTAATGGATTCGCGTCGTGTGTTGGAATTTGCCAAGAAGAACAAGGTCCAGGTGGTCGACCTGAAGTTTTGTGACCTCCTGGGCACCTGGCAGCATTTCTCGCTGCCGATCGAGGAGCTGAACGAGGGTGTGTTCAAGGACGGCTCGGGCTTCGACGGGTCGTCGATTCGTGGGTGGAAGGCCATCAACAACAGCGATATGTTGGTCATCCCCGACCCCAATTCGGCGGTGATGGATGCGTTCTGCGAGGTCCCGACGCTCAGCCTCGTCTGTAACGTGGTCGATCCGATCACGCGGGAGAACTACGACCGCGACCCGAGGCACGTCGCGCAGAAAGCGGAGCGGTATCTGAAGAGCACCAAGATCGGCGACACCTCTTACTGGGGACCCGAAGCCGAGTTCTTCGTGTTCGATTCGGTCCGGTATGATCAGAACAGCCACAGCGGGTATTATTTCCTGGATTCCGACGAGGGGATCTGGAACTCGGGGCGTGACGGCCACAACCTTGGTGCCAAGCCCCGCCACAAGGAGGGGTATTTCCCGGTCGCGCCGACGGATACCCAGCAGGACATCCGGAGTGAGATGATCATCGAGATGCAAAAGGCCGGCATCAGCGTGGAGAAGCATCACCACGAGGTGGCCACGGCGGGGCAGGCCGAGATCGATCTGCGCTATGACTCGCTGCTCAACATGGCCGACAAGATGATGATGTACAAGTACGTGGTCAAGAATGTGGCCCGACGGCACAACAAGACCGTCACCTTCATGCCGAAGCCCGTGTTCAACGATAACGGCTCCGGGATGCACACGCACCAGAGCATTTGGAAAGAAGGCAAGCCGCTCTTTGCCGGCAAGGAATACGCCGGGGTGTCGCAGATGTGCCTGTATTACATCGGCGGGATCCTCAAGCATGCGCCGGCCTTGGCGGCCTTCACGAATCCGACGACGAACTCGTACAAGCGGCTGACGCCGGGGTTCGAGGCGCCGGTGCTGCTCGCATACTCCAGCCGGAACCGGTCGGCCACGATTCGCATCCCCATGTATCAAGCCAGCCCGAAGACCAAGCGGATCGAGGTGCGCTTCCCCGATCCGTCGGCAAATCCGTATGTCGCGTTCGCGGCCATGCTGATGGCCGGACTGGATGGGATCGAGAACAAGATCGATCCGGGCGAGCCAATGGACAAGGATCTCTATGACCTCGATCCCCGCGAGGCCGCCCGGATCCCGACCATGCCGGGGAGCCTCGACGAGGCGCTTGACAATCTGGAGAATGACCACGAGTTCTTGTTGAAGGGAGGCGTGTTCAGCGAAGACTTCGTCCAGGCGTGGATTGGGTTCAAGCGGTCGCGCGAGACGGACCCGCTGCGACTCAGGCCGCACCCGTACGAGTTCTTCATGTATTACGACGTGTAAGCGTGAGGAAGTCCTGACGCTCGCGCGTTGGCCTAGCGCATCCTCGCGACGTCGCGAGAAAACATCGGGCTAGGCAGCACAATTCTCAGTGATCCGGCGATGACGTCGGGTCTTGTTCTGGCAAAGGCGCCAGATGTCCGGTGCAGGGTCTCCGAAGGGAGGTCCTGCCGTGACATTCTGGCGCCTTTTCTTTTCAGCGGGGGCCGGCGCCGCAGCCCTTGTGGGCGGCCCTTTCACATCGAGCCGACCGCTTGCGACCACGCCGGAGGGGCGGTCAAGGAGGGTGGAGTCATGGAGAAGAAAGACGTCGTGACCAAGTTAGTGTCGTTGAGGAAGGCCTCCGGAAAGAGCTATGACGAGCTGGCGCAGGCGCTCGGCCTGTGCAACGTCTATGTCGCGCAGCTCTTCCGTCGTCAGGCGCAGCTCAAGAAGGAAACCGAGGACAAGCTCGCGAAGCTGGTTCCCGGGCTGACCGAAGACTTGCTGAAGGAAATGCGAAAGCCGCCGGTGCGCTCCTTTGATCCGAGCATCCTGCAGGAGCCGCACGTCTATCGCATGACGGAGGTCTGTGCGCATTATGGAGATGCCATCCTGGAGGTCGTGCAGGAAAAGTTCGGCGACGGCATCATGTCCGCCATCGACTTCAAATTCACCATCGACAAGACCAAAGGGAGCGCGGGCGAGGACCGGGTTGTCATGACGTGGAACGGAAAATTCTTGCCGCACATCGAGCAGACGACCTGAGCGACCGGCCGAGCACGGTGCCACGCCCGAGCAGGGGGCGCTCCGACGGTGGTCCCGTTGGAGCGCCCACCGCTCGTCACGCTCCGCGATTCAGCCGGGCCGTGCGGCAACTTCCCGTGCCGCAGGCCGTGCCCGAACACTTCCACGGGAACACAAGTGGACGGAGGAAAAGAACATGCCCTACGTGAAACCACCTGAGATCGCCACCACCATGCTGGCGGCCGGCGCGCTGAAAGCCAACCTTCCGGTCAGACACCTTCTTATACGAGGCGCCCTCTCCGGCGCCTTTCTGGCCGTCGCGACGAGCATGGCGGTGAACGCGGCGGTCCAGACGGGGCTGCCCATCGTCGGAGCGCTGATTTTTCCCTTCGGACTCTGCCTGATCATCATTCTCGGCCTCGAGCTGGTCACCGGCAGCTT
>JBFKNO010000046.1:0-13713 GCA_041629275.1 Nitrospiraceae bacterium | reverse complement strand
TTGCGACACAAGTCCTAGCTTTCGGGTGCCTCGTCCCAGGTCCCAAGTTCCAGGTTCCAGGTTTCAAAGCACATCTTCAGGTCGATTTTCATTCTGAAACGTGGAACCTGGAAGGTTTCTCCCGAACGCCTCACGCTTCTGGACTTGCGCTACGACAACCGCCGAATGGCGTCCCCCATACGATCCATGCCGCGCTCGATGGCCTCCATGCTCGTCGCGTAGGAGAGCCGGATGTGGACGCCGCTGCCGAAGGGCTCTCCCGGCACCGTCACGACCTTGGCCACGTCGAGCAGATAGCCGGCGACGTCACTGGCGGATTGCAGCGTCCCCTTCTCGTGACGGCGGCCGAACAGGCCCTCCACGTTGGGAAAGGCATAGAAGGCGCCCGCGGGCAGCGGGCAGCGCACCCCGGGCATCTTGCTCAGACGCTCGACCATGTAGCGGCGGCGGCGATCGAACTCCTGCACCATCTGCCGGGGAAACGCATCGCCGCTGCGCAGCGCCGCCAGCGCGGCCTTCTGCGAGATCGAGCAGGGATTGGAGGTGCTCTGGCTCTGGATGTTCCCCATCGCCGTGACGAGCGGTTTGGGTCCGGCGACATAGCCGATCCGCCAGCCCGTCATGGCATAGGCTTTCGAGACGCCATTGACGATCAGGGTCCGCTCCACGACCTCGGGAACCACGGCCGTGATGCTCACGTGGGGCTGCCCGTCGTAAATGATCTTCTCGTAGATCTCGTCGGACACGACCAGCAGATCATGCGCGAGCGCCAGTCGGGCGATGTCTTCCAGCGTCTGCCGCGAATAGACCGCGCCGGTCGGGTTGCTCGGGCTGTTGATGATGATCGCTTTGGTCCTCGGCGTGAGATGCCCCTCCAGTTGCTGACGGGTGACGGCGTACCCCTCGGCCTCGCGCGTCGGCACGATCACGGGCGTCGCGTCGTTGAGCACGATCTGATCCTGGTAGGAAACCCAGAAGGGAGCCGGGACCAGCACTTCGTCGCCGGCTTGGAGAAAGGCTTCGCAGAAATTGTAGAGCGAGTGCTTGGCGCCGCAGGAGACCAGTACCTGGCCCGGCTCGTACTGTAGGCCCTGGTCGCGCGCGAGCTTCTCGACGATCGCCGCCTTGAGCTCGGGGATGCCGCCGGCTGCCGTGTACTTGGTGAAGCCATCGCGGATCGCGGCTTCCGCCGCCGCCTTGACGGGGTCCGGCGTGTCGAAGTCCGGCTCCCCCGAGGCGAAGTCGACGACGTCGATCCCCTGGGCGGCCATGGCCTTGGCCGTGGCCGTGAGGCTCAGCGTCGGGGAGGGGACGACCCGGCCGGCCCGCGTCGCGAGCTTCATCGTCCCGCCCCCTTCAGCCGCTCCTGCAGCCGCGCGGCCACCTCGGGGTGAACGACATCCGCCAGCGCCCCGCCGAGCCGGGCCACTTCCTTGATGATGCTCGACGTCAGGTAGGCGTACTCCTGGCTGGGCATGAGAAAGACGGTCTCGACGCGCCCGTCGAGCTTTCGATTCACGAGAGCCATTTGAAACTCGTACTCGAAGTCCGAGATCGCGCGCAGCCCGCGGATCACCGCCTGGGCCCCGCGCGTGCGCACAAACTCGACCAGCAGACCGTCGAAGGCCTCGACCTCGACGCGCGCCAGATCCTTGGTCACGAGCCGCACCATCTCGACGCGCTCGGCGACGTCGAACAGCGGGCCTTTCTTGACACTGGGCGCCACGGCCACGATGACCTGGTCGAAGATGTGCAGGCTGCGACGGATGATGTCGGTATGGCCGTGGGTGATGGGATCGAAGGTTCCCGGGTAGACTCCGATCTTCACTGAAGGGAGGTTCCTTCCGCCGTCAAGGCAAAGAGGGTCAGCATCGTATCCCCATACCGGTAGCGGCGGACCTGCTCCAGGCGCCCTACCTGCGTTGGCACCGGCTCGCGGGTCGCATGCTCCAGAACGACCACCCCGGTTGGCCTGAGCGGGGCATCCGGTGCGCAGGCGGCGAGGACCTCCTGCCAGCCGAAATCCCCGTAGGGCGGATCGGCAAAGACGACGTCGACAGGGGACAGCGTGCTCGGCCAACGCCGGCACAAGGTCTCGACTCGCACGGCATGGACCGCTGCGCGGTCCGCAACCCCGCAGCGTGCGAGGTTGCCCCGCAGCACCCGCATGGCTTGCCGATCGACCTCGACGAAGTCGACCCGGGCCGCCCCGCGGCTGAGAGCCTCGAGCCCCACGGCGCCGGTTCCCGCATAGAGATCGAGCCACCTGGCGCCCTCGATCCGCTCTCGGAGAATCGAGAACAGCGCCTCCCTGACACGCTCGGAGGTGGGGCGGAGCCCGCGCCCGGGTGGCGCCAGCAGGCGCCGACCTCGTTCACCGCCGGCAATGATGCGCATGGAGCCCCGTGAGGACGTCAAAACGTATGATGCTAACACACTGTTTTTTCAGGAATCAAGGAAGCGCGGGCGTCGCCCTCCGCGCGTGAGCGCGCGGCGCGGGCCGGCGCCAAGAGACGGCGGTCCTCGCTTTGACAGGGTAGGGAGGCTCCCCTATAATGCCCCCCTCGCCAGCAGGCAGGCCATCGTACAGGCCATAGCCATCTGGCGAGGGGACTGGGGTTGTAGTTGCAGCGGGGCGACTAGAGGGGCTTAGCGGGTGGTCACTGGCTGGGCCTCGCGTCCGGCCATACTCCGTCTGCGGTTCATCGAGATGGTGCGGTCGATGATGGCGCCACAATTGATGCATTTCCAGGCGTAGAAGATGAGGAAGAAGTCCGAAAACCTCTCCAGCATCATCAAGCCCTTGCATTTCGGACATTCCATAACCGCCTCCTGGGTCGCTGAGGTTGTCTTTGCTGGCGGTGTCAAGCAAGTAGCAAGCCACATACCTACTTCATGCAATTTCAACGAGTTAGGTTGTTCACAACCCATGGCACCCTGGACCATATTTCGTCACGAAGTGACAAAATTGTCCCCCGGGTGAGAAATCTGCCTACACATGCCGCGCGCGCGTGCGACCAGGACCGCCAGGGGAATTCTGCATTGGCCGGAGACCGAGCGCCCGCGTGAACGGCTTCTTCGCGAGGGGCCCGAGGCACTCTCCGATGCGCAGCTCCTGGGGATCATCCTCCGCGTGGGGCGGCGGGATGCCTCAGCGGTCCAGGTCGGTCTGGACCTGCTCCACGATATGCACGGGCTCCAGGGGCTGGCCAATCGGGGCATCGAGGAGCTCCGGCGCGTCCCCGGCGTGGGCCTCGCCAAGGCGGCGCAGCTCAAGGCCGCGCTCGACCTGGGCAAGCGGTCCCTGGCCCTGCCGCTGAGCACCGGCGCCCGCATCCGCTCGAGCGCCGACCTGTACCAGTACTACCATCCCCGCCTCCGGGACCTCCGGCACGAAGTCTTCAAGATCATCCTGCTCGACGCAAAACACGGCATCATCCGCGACGCCACGGTGTCGGAGGGCAGCCTGACCCTTAGCGTCGTTCATCCCCGCGAGGTGTTCAACCTGGCGGTGCGCGAATCCGCCGCCGCGGTGATTTTCCTGCACAACCATCCCAGCGGAGATCCGCAGCCGAGCCCGGAGGATCGCGTCCTGACCTCGCGGCTCGTGACTGCAGGCGAGCTGCTTGGGATTCCGGTCCTCGATCACGTGATCCTGGGCGACGGACGCTATGTCAGCTTTGCCGATCGTGGCTGGCTCCACGCGGCCACGCCGTCGTCGTGAGGGCAAAGGGGAGGGGAGGCCGGGACGAGAGAAAGAGGACAGTGCGACGTCATCATCATGAGGATGTTGTTCGGACGTAGGAGGGCACCATGAGCGAGCCGAGGAGCAACACCATCAGGAATGTGGCCATCGTCGGTCCGACGGGAGCGGGAAAGACCTCCCTGGGGGAGGCCCTCTTGTACACCGCCCGTGCGATTCCTGCGATCGGATCCGTGACGGCCGGCAACACGGTCTCCGATTTCGAGCCGGAGGAGACGCACCACAAGTTTTCGATCAGCTCGGCCGTGTTGCATTTCCCCTGGAAGGACACCACCTTCAATCTGGTCGACACGCCCGGCTCGCTCAGCTTCCTGAGCGAAGCCAAGACCGCCCTGCGCGGCGTGGACGGGGTCCTCATCGTGCTGAGCGCGTCGACCGGCGTACGGACCGAGCTGGAAAAGGTCTGGGCCGTCATGACCGAGTTGCGCCTGCCCTGCCTGCTCTTCATCAACGATCTCGACAAGGAGCACACCGACTTTCGGCGCACCCTGGAGGATTGCCAGAAAGCCCTCGAGTTCACCGGCCTTCCGCTGGTGCTTCCGGTGGGGCAGGGGCCCGAGCTGTCCGGGGTCGTGGACGTGCTGGCCAAACAGCTCATCCGGTCGAGCACGGACAATCCGAAGGTGGAGCAGGGTGACGTGCCCAGTGAGCTCTCGGGCGCCCTCGGGGAGGCCCGAAAAGCGCTGGCCGAAGCCGCCGCCGAGACCGAGGATCAGCTCCTGGAAAAATACCTGGGCGAAGGGGACCTGTCCGTCGAGGAGATCCAGCGAGGCCTCCAGGCGGGAACCGGCTCGAAGGCCATCGTGCCCGCGCTCGGCGGGTCCGCCGTCCGGAACATCGGCCCGGCCGCCCTCCTCGATGCGATGGCGGCCTACCTGCCGTCACCGGCCGGCGCGGCCTCGGCGCGGCCGCTCGAGGGCACGCATCCCGAGAACGGCGAAGCGGTCACCCGGCAGGCCACGGAGACCGATCCCTTCTCGGCCCTGGTGCTCAAGACGATCATCGACCCCTTCGTCGGACGCCTGAATTACGTGCGGGTCTTCTCCGGCACCTTGCCCGCCGATTCCAGCTTCTTCAACGCCACCCGGCAATCGAAGGAAAAAGGCGGTCACCTCTTCACGATCCTGGGGAAAAAATACACCCAGGTCCCGAGCGCCTCCGCCGGGGATATCGTGGCCATCGGCAAGCTCAAGGACACCCAGACGGGGGACACCATTTGTGACGACCGTCAGCCGATCCTCTATCCCCGGCTCGATGGCGACAAGCCCGTGCTCTCCTTCGCCATCGAGCCCAAGTCCAAGGCCGATATCGAAAAGGTCAGCCTGGGATTACACAAGCTCGTGGAGGAGGACCCGTCACTCGAGTTTGTCCGGAACGTGGAGACCAAGGAAATGATCCTCAGCGGCACCGGGCAGCAGCACGTCGACGTCACCTTCGAGAAGCTGCGGCGCAAGTACGGCGCCGAAGTCAACGTGCACGTGCCCAAGGTCCCGTATAAGGAAACGATCCGCAAGGTGGCCCAGGCCCAGGGCAAACACAAGAAACAGACGGGGGGCCATGGGCAGTTCGGCGACTGCTGGCTGCAGCTCGATCCGCTGCCGCGCGGGAAAGGGTTCCACTTCGTCAACAAGATCGTCGGCGGCGCGATCCCGCGCCAGTTCATCCCCGCCGTGGAGAAGGGCGTCCACGAGTCCCTGCACGAGGGATCCCTGGCGGGGTGCCCGGTGGTCGATCTGCAGGTGACCGTTTACGACGGCTCCTACCACACCGTGGACTCGTCGGAAATGGCGTTCAAGATCGCGGCCTCGATGGGCTTCAAGAAGGCAATGGAGAGCGCCCAACCCGTGCTCCTCGAGCCCATCATGACCGTGGAGGTGGCGACCCCCGACGACTGCGTGGGGGCCGTGATCGGCGATCTGAACTCCAAACGCGGGCGGGTGCTCGGGATCACGACCAAGGGCAATACACAGGTCTTGAAGGCGCTCGTGCCCCTGGCGGAGATGCTGAAGTATGCCCCGAGCCTGAATTCGCTGACCGGCGGCCGGGGTACCTACTCGATGGAATTCTCGAGCTACGAAGAGGTGCCGCGCGAGATTGCGCCGCGGATCATCGAGGAGCAGAAGGCGGCCAAGCACGCTGTCGCGTCATGACCGGACTGGTAGAACTATCAGCCATGCCAGCTGGATGGACGACTATCTTGAAGTGTTACGTGAGGTTTAGCGGACTCAGGACTCGGTCTTGCGCAGGACGACATAGAAGGCCCGGGATTCGCGGAGGACGCGAAGCAGGATCGTCTCGCCACGCTTGACCAGCGCCATGGCGTCCGAGAACTGCTTGGCCGAGGCGACATCCCTGCGGTTGAGCTCCTTGATGAGGTCGCCGGCCCGGAGCCCCTCGGTCTGGGCGAGGCTCCCCTGGTCGACTTTGGAGATCACGACGCCCTCGTTGTCCCCGAGCTTGAAGCGCTGGACGAGCTCTGGCGTGGGGTCCTCGACATGCAGGCCGAGCTTTTCCTCACCGGAGGGGCGGGGGAGGGCGGCCACCACGCGGGCGTCCCGGCGCTCGGTCACCGCGACGTCGAGCTTCATGGATTCCTTGTTGCGGATGACCTCGATACGGGCGGTGTCGCCCGGTTTGAGCCCCGCAATCACCCGCGAGAGGCTCTTGGGCGATTCCACCGGGGTTCCATCCACGTTGGTGATGATATCCCCGGGCTGGATGCCACTCTGCGCGGCCGGATCGTTCTCGAAGACTTCGTTGACGAGCACACCCTGACCTTCCTCCACACCGAACTTCTTCCCGAGCTCCGAGGTCACTTGCTGGATGCCCACGCCGAGCCAGCCCCGGACGACCTTGCCCTGGACCCGTAATTGGTGGACGACCTGCTTGACCATGTTCGACGGAATGGCGAACCCGATGCCCTGGACGGAATTGATCACGGCCGTGTTGATGCCGATGATCTCGCCGTTGAGGTTGAACAGCGGCCCGCCGGAGTTGCCGGGAAAGATCGAGGAGTCGGTCTGGATGTAGTTTTCGTAGCGGGACAAGTTGATGTCTTGACGGCCGATGCCGCTGACGACGCCGAGCGTGACGGTGCGATCGAGCCCGAACGGATTGCCGACCGCCAAGGCCCACTGTCCGATCTTGACCTCTTCCGAGTCGCCCAGGGCGGCCGCCGGGACGGCGCCTCGTGGGGAGATTTTCACCAGCGCGAGGTCGGTGTCCGCGTCCTTTCCAACCACGTGGCCCTGGTATTTGGTCCCGTCATGAATCCGCACCTCGACCCCCTCGGCATCTCCCACGACATGGTTGTTGGTGACGATAAAGCCGTCGGGGGACACGATGACGCCGGATCCGGCCCCGCGCGGGTTGCGAAACCGCTCCTTGGCCAGATCGGGGCTGGAGGATGGGGCGATGCTGACCACGGAGGGACTCACTCGCTCGGCCAGGTCCGTGAGGGCCGCCTCGATCTCGTGGAGCATCCGCAATCCGCGGACCCCAGGGGATTGAGACTCTGGCGAGACCGCGGCCCGCGCCTCGGCGGGAGGCGTGGCCAGAAGACCGGCCAGCACGACGACGATCAGAATGCGACGGAGCATAGTCGGCTCTACCAGTTGCATGCGCTCAGAATCGTCCGACAACTCTTTCACTATTATCAGACTACGACAGAGCCAGGCGCAAATGCCAGCGTCCCGACAAAACCGTACCGCAGATCCAGCGCGTCGTGGACGAGCGCGTCGACGGGCTGAAACCGGCCGGGGACGTCAGGAACGGACCGCGTCATCGGCTGATGCGACCGGCTCGGAGACCCGCCAGCGAAGGCTGACGCCCAGGCCGGCTCAAAACAAAAATGTCGGATAAGAATCATTATGTCAACTAGCAGTTCCGACGCGCGGCTCCGTGCCCCGCCAGAGGCGCACGATGTTCTCACGATGCCGGTAAACGATCAGAGCCGCCAGCATCGAGGCAAACCCCACGAAGACCATCCCCTTCCCCAATCCCGCGGCAAGCAGTGGCAAGACGGCAAAGGCCGCCAGTGCCGCGCCGGAAGAATACCGGAACAGCCCCAGTGCCACGAACCATGTCACGACCACCCCCAATCCAACCCACGGCGCCACGCCGAGCAAGGCGCCCATGGCGGTGGCGACCCCTTTGCCCCCGCGGAAGCCCAGAAAGCAAGAATAGCTGTGCCCGAGGACGACCGTGAATGCGATCAGGAGGACCGCGATCTCCTGCTCCAGGATCTCGCCGGCGGCCCATCCGACCAGCCAGCCCTTCCCCAGGTCCCCGGCCAGGGTCAGGGCGCCCGCCGCCTTCCCGGAGACCCGGAGGACATTGGTAGATCCGATATTCCCGCTGCCGGCCCTCCGAGGGTCGGCGACACCGAGGGCCCGCGACGCGAGCACCCCGAACGGGATCGAGCCCATCACGTAGGCCGTCAGGACCATGCCGACGACCACCCATTCGCTCATCATCATCATGTACGGCCGAGTCTGTGTCGGATCGTCGGCCCCCTCTTGCTGCCTCTCCCCAGGGGGGAGAGGGCTGGGGTGAGGGGGAACGGCAGGTGGGGTTAGGGAGCGATTCTCGACCGGACCACATTAGCTCCGATTCGAGCCTTGCCGCCAATAGCTCACGACATATTGCCAGCCCGAGACCAGCCCGAGCGCCAGCGCCAGGTAGAGCACGGCGGTTCCTGCCAGGTGCGGGTTCAACCCCATGGGTGCCAGCGAATCATCGAGGATCAGCAGGAGAATCGCGACGACCTGCGCGATCATCTTGTACTTGCCCGCGCTCTCCGCCGACAGAATGACCCCCTCGGAGGCCGCCAGCGCCCGGACCCCGGTCACGGCCAGCTCACGGGCGATGATGACGATCGCGACCCAGGCCGCGACCCGCCCGAACTGCACCAATAAGATGAGGCCGGACAGGACGAGCAGCTTGTCCGCAATGGGATCGAGCAGGCGCCCCAACCGGGTCACCTGGGAGCGCCGTCGCGCCAAATAGCCGTCCAGGAAGTCCGTCGCCGCCGCGACCAAGAACACCGCCGCCGCCGCGAGCGACCGTTCGGGGGTCGGCGAGGCGAACACGAAGACGAAGACGGGAATCAGAAGGATCCGCGCGACGGTGAGGACATTGGGGAGGTTGACGTTTTGCTCCTGCGCCGCGCATTCGGCCGCAAAGGTGTCGGATGGCTTGTAGGTCTCCATGGCGCTCAGACGATCCCGCTCTTGAGAAGATCGTGCAGGTGAAGGATGCCGCGCACGTCCCCCTCCCCGCCGGCCACGACCAGCGAGGTGATGGAATACTCCTCCATGATCTGCAAGGCTTTGGCGGCCAGCTCGTCCGGAGCGATCGTCTTGGGATGGTCGCTCCCCAACCGGGCCGCGGTCACGCCGGTGAGGTCGTGCCCGCGCTCGAGAAACCGCCGCAGGTCCCCGTCCGTGATCACGCCCGTGAGCCGGCCCCGGCGATCGACGACGGTCGTCATGCCGAAACGCTTGCGGGTCATCTCCAGAATCGCGTCCCGGGCCGGCGCATCCTCGCGCACGGAGGGCACGGCCTCCCCCACGTGCATCAGGTCCGCGACGCGGAGCAGCAACCGCCGCCCCAGCGCGCCGCCGGGGTGCACGCGCAGGAAATCCTCCTCCTTGAATCCGCGGCGCTCGAGGAGGGCGATCGCCAGGGCATCCCCCATCGCCAGCGCGACGGTGGTGCTGGCCGTCGGCGCCAGGCCCAGGGGACAGGCTTCCTCGGCCACGGACACGTCGAGCACGACCTCGCTGTGCTTGGCCAGGGTGGACTGCGGCTTTCCCGTGAGGGCCAGCACCGGCACGTTCAATCGCTTCACATAGGGCACCAGCTTCAAGATCTCCTCGGTCTCCCCGCTGTTGGAAATGGCGATGAGGGCGTCGTGCCGGGCCACCATGCCCAGGTCGCCGTGGATGCCCTCGGCGGGGTGCAGGAAGAAGGCCGGCGTGCCGGTGCTCGCCAGCGTGGCCGCGATTTTCTGTCCAATCAACCCGGACTTCCCCATGCCGGAGACCACGACCTTGCCTTCGCACCGGTGGAGCAGGGCCACCGCATCCGCAAACCGTTGATCGAGGCGCGCCGAGAGTGTCGCGATGGCGCGGGCCTCGATGTCGAGCACCCGCTTGCCCCCCGCCAGGATCGGAGCTCCTCCCTCCTCCGTCATAGGGCGATCCCTTCTCCCTTGCCGGTGACCTCGGTGATACGGAGGAGGCGTTCCAGCAACGATTGCAAGCGATCCAGCGGGACCATGTTGGGGCCGTCGGAGAGGGCCCGGTCGGGATCGGGATGGACCTCCATGAAGAACCCGTCGCAGCCGGCGGCTGCGGCGGCGCTCGCCAGGGGTACGATGAACTCCCGTTGGCCGGACGACGCCGTCCCCGCTCCGCCCGGGAGCTGCACGCTGTGCGTGGCGTCGAACACGACCGGATAGCCGAAGCTCCGCATCACGGGCAACGATCGCATGTCGACCACAAGATTGTTGAACCCGAAGGACGATCCGCGCTCGGTCAGGACGATCTTCCTCGTCCCGCTCTCCTCCAGCTTCGTCACGACGTTCTTCATGTCCCAGGGCGACAGGAACTGCCCTTTCTTGACGTTGACCACACGTCCCGTCTTGGCCGCGGCCACGAGCAGGTCCGTTTGTCGGCAGAGGAACGCGGGAATCTGCAGGATGTCCGCAGCCTCCGCCGCCACCTCCGCGTCCCCGACCTGGTGAATGTCGGTCAAGACGGGCACGCCCACCTTGTCGCGCACCTTCTTCAGAATGGCGACGCCGGCGTGCAGGCCCGGCCCGCGAAACGAATGGATGGAGCTCCGGTTGGCCTTGTCGTAGGACGACTTGAACACGTAGGGCATCTGCAGGGCCGCCGCGATGTCCGCGATCCGTTGCGCCGTCTCGATCGCGAGCTCCTCGCTTTCGAGGACGCAGGGTCCCGCGATGAGCACATGCGGCCGCCGGCCTCCGAGCCGAAACGGACCGAGATCGACCTCGCAGGTCGTGCCGAGGGCGTTGCTGGTTAGTTGGTCGCGGTTTGATGCCATGCTGCTAGAAGACCGCCTCGCCCATGAGCCTGTCTCAAAAACCGCACCTGGCGACTTCAGGCCATTTTCTTTTGTAGCCGCACCATCTTATGGTGCCATCCTGGCTTATGATGCCATCCAGGCAGCATGAGATGCTGCAGCTACAGATGATCGTCCGGTGTAGCGGCGCCATCTGATGGCGCCCTGCCAGAGGCAGCATGAGATGCTGCAGCTACACAGACGAGACAGGCCCCTAGCGGCCACATTTTTTCGTGAGCGCCGCGCCGACAAAGGCGCTGAACAGCGGATGGGGCCGGTGGGGTCGCGAGTGGTATTCCGGATGAAACTGGGTCGCCAGAAACCATGGATGCCCGCTCAGCTCCACGATCTCCACGAGCTGCCCGTCCGGGGAGAGCCCGCTCAGCACCAGCCCGTGCTGCTGTAGCACCTCACGATAGGCATTGTTGAACTCATAGCGATGGCGATGGCGCTCCTGGACCTTCTGCACGCCGTACGCCTTGTGCGCCAGGCTGCCCTCCAGCACGGAGCACGGATAGGCCCCCAACCGCATGGTCCCGCCCTTGTCGGACACCGTGCGCTGGTGCGCCATCAGATCGATGACCGGGTGCGGGGTCTGCGGATCGAATTCCGAGCTGTTCGCCGCCGCGAGCCCGGCGACATGGCGGGCGAGCTCGATGACCGCGCATTGCATGCCGAGGCACAGACCGAAGAACGGGATCCCCCGCTCCCGGGCGTACCGGATCGTCTCGACCTTCCCCTCGATCCCCCGCAGGCCGAATCCACCGGGGATCAAGATGCCGTCGGCATCCTTGAGCAGGCGTTCCGGGCCCCAGCGCTCGACGTCCTCTGACTCGACCCAGTCGACGTTGACCCGGGTCTCGTGGTCGATCCCACCATGCACGAGCGCTTCCGTCAAGCTCTTGTAGGATTCCTTGAGCCCGACGTACTTCCCGACGAGGGCCACGACGACCTCGTGTTTGGGATACTTGATCTTCTGGACCATCGAATCCCATTCACGCAGGTTGGGCGCGCCGGTCTCCAGGTGCAAGAGCTGCACGATCAAATCGTCCAGGCCTTCCTTGCGGAAGACGATCGGCACTTCGTAGACGGTCTCGACGTCCTTCGCCGTGATCACCGCCTGTTTCTCCACGTTGCAGAAGAGGGCGATTTTCTCCTTGAGGTCCGGCGGGAGGAACCGATCGGTGCGGCAGAGCAGAATGTTGGCCTGGATACCAATCTCCCGCAGCTTGTTGACCGAGTGCTGCGTCGGTTTCGTCTTCAGCTCGCCGGAGGCGGCCATGTAGGGCACCAGCGTCAGGTGCACGTAGAGGACGTTTTCCCGGCCGACATCATAGGGAATCTGCCGGATGGCCTCCAGGAATGGCAGGCTCTCGATGTCCCCGACCGTGCCGCCGATCTCGACGATTGCCACGTCGTGCCCCTCGGCCGCCTGGCGGATGCAGCGCTTGATCTCGTCCGTGATGTGCGGGACGACCTGCACCGTCGCGCCGAGGTAGTCCCCGCGACGCTCCTTGGTGATGACGGCGTCGTAGATGCGTCCGGTCGTGTAGTTGTTGTCTTTGGTCAGCGTGAGGGACGTGTAGCGCTCGTAGTGACCGAGGTCGAGGTCGGTCTCCGCGCCGTCGTCCGTCACGAAGACTTCCCCGTGCTGGTAGGGGTTCATGGTCCCGGGGTCGACATTGATATAGGGATCGAGCTTCAAGAATGTAATCTTGAGCCCCCGGCTCTCCAAGAGATTCCCCATGGAGGCCGAGGCGAGTCCCTTGCCCAGGGAGGACACCACCCCACCCGTCACGAAGATGTATTTACTCATGCGCTCCATCCGGTCAGCAGTACACGCGACCTGCTATGCGCCATGCTCCAGTGAACACGTAATGGGGTAACTGGGTAATTCGGGACGGCGTTCCTGCCCCATCGCACAGATCCCCCCTCCCCTCTTCCGCAATTACCGATCTACCCAATTACCCAATTACGTGTTTTGGGGGCTGCCTGCAACCTGGATGCGGCTGCGTCCAAGTCCTCCGGCCGATCGACTCGCAAAGAGGGGTGGGTCGTCTCCCAGACCCGGATGGGAATGCCATGCTCCAGCGCGCGGAGCTGCTCCAACTTCTCGGCGTGCTCGAGCCGTCCCGTCGGGAGCTCCGCGAACCGCTGCAGGGTCTCGCGGGTGTAAATGTAAATCCCCAGGTGTCCATAATGCAACCCGGGAATGAGGCGCCCTGGGGGCCCATCCCGCTCCAGCGGGATCGGGGCACGTGAGAAGTAGAGCGCGTCACCCTGCTCGTTGGTGACCACCTTCACGACGTCCGGACTGGCCAGCTCCTGCGCGTCGGCCAGCCGTCGCTTCACGGTGCCCATCCCGCTGCGGCTCCTCACGAACGCGCGGACGAGGTCGTCGATCAGGGCGGGATGCAGCGGCAGCTCATCGCCCTGCAGGTTGACGAAGACCTCGCCCGTCACCCCGCGCGCCACCGCGGCCACGCGATCCGTCCCGGTCCTCAGCGTGCTCTCCGTCATCACGACCTTCCCGCCGAAGCCCTCTACCGCCTCACGGATCCGGGCGTCGTCGGTGGCGACGAGCACGTCCCCGACCGAGCGCGCCGCCGCGGCCAGCTCGTAGGCCTGGCGGATCAGGGGCTTGCCGGCCAGGAGGGCCAGGGGTTTCCCGGGGAAGCGTGTGGACGCGAAGCGAGCCGGAATGACGAGCGTGACCGAGGCCTCAGGTGACATCCGCGAGCGCCTGGGAGAGCTGCGCGGGCGTGGCCGTGGCCGTTCCGATCATGCCGACGACGAGCCCGGCGGCGTGGTTGGCCAGGATCGCGGCGTCCCGGAAGCTCGCGCCCGTGGCGAGCGCG
>JBFKNO010000045.1:0-13734 GCA_041629275.1 Nitrospiraceae bacterium | reverse complement strand
GTGCTGTTCGACGAAATCGAAAAGGCTCACCCCGACGTGTTCAACGTGCTGCTGCAGGTGCTCGACGACGGCCAGCTGACCGACAGCCTCGGGCGGAAGGTCGACTTCAAGAATACCGTCGTCATCATGACCTCGAACCTGGGCACCAAGCTGATCCAGAAGGGCGTCTCGCTCGGCTTCCATCGCGACGAGAAGAAAGATCACGAGTCGCGCATGAAGGAGGAGGTCAAGGCCGAGCTGCGGAAGGCCTTCAGCCCCGAGTTCTTGAACCGGATCGACGAAATCGTGGTCTTCCACTCGCTGGAAAAGGAGCACCTGATCAGCATCCTGGACATCCTGCTTGCCGAGCTCAACCTCCGTCTGGTCGATCGCGGCGTGCAACTGGAGATCGACGACGAGGTGAAACAGTGGCTGATCAAGGAAGGCTATGAGCCTCTGTACGGCGCACGCCCCATGCGGCGGACCATCCAGAAGGTGATCGGAGATCCGCTCTCGGAGGAGCTGATTCGCGGGCGTTTCAAGGAAGCCCGCAAGATCAAAGTCGTCCTGCGCGACGGGTCGCCCTTCTTTGTTGAGGAGGAGGCGATGGCCGGAGTGTAAGGAGGGCCACTCGCTTGTCCTTCTCTTCTGCGACTCGTTCCCGGGATTTCCTCTTCGACGACCCCCGCGTTCATGTCGGACCGGGGGTCGTCGTGTTTGTTGCCCCGTTCCGCACCAGCCCTGGGCTCCCGCTCGCTTCGTCAGACACAGTCCCCGAAACCCGCCGGCTCCGGCATGGCCGCTGAACCGTGAGGTGGCCGCATTGACCCAGCGCATGCAGGGCGCAGAGCAGGAACGGCGTTGGGTGATCCGGGGGATCGAGACCTCCTGCGACGAAACGGCTGCAGCCGTCGTCTCGGGGGAGGGACGCGTCGTCTCGAGTATCGTCTCCTCGCAACACGACATCCACGGAAAATTCGGCGGTGTCGTCCCGGAGCTGGCCGCCCGGAGACAGATCGAAGTCATTGAAGCGGTCGCCCTCCAGGCACTGGACGACGCCGGGTTGTCCTGGCAGGACCTTGACGGGGTGGCGGTCACCCAGGGACCGGGGCTCGCCGGTGCCCTGCTGGTGGGCGTCAGTTTCGCCAAAGCCACCGCCTACGCGCTGGGCCTGCCCTTGATCGGCGTCAACCACCTCGAAGGGCATCTGGCCTCGGCCTGGATCGATCGGCCGGATTTCCCGCCGGCCTGCGTCGTGCTCGTGGTCTCCGGCGGGCATACGCATCTCTTCCGGGTCGACGACCGCGGTGGCCTGGACCTGCTCGGGCGCACCCTGGATGATGCCGCCGGCGAGGCCTTTGACAAGGCCGCCAAGATGCTTGGCCTCCCGTATCCGGGGGGGCCGGCCATTGACCGGCTCGCCGGCCAGGGGAACGCGCGGGCCATTGCGTTTCCGCGATCGTATTTGAGGAAGGGCAGCTTTGACTTCAGCTTCAGCGGGCTCAAGACGGCGCTCCTGTATTATCTGCGCGACCTCGACGCACAGGGCATCGCGCGGCAGGTGCCTGACATCGCGGCGAGCTTCCAGGAAGCCATCGTCGAGGTGCTCGTCGAGAAGGCCTACGCGGCGGTGAGGCGCTGCGGGGTGCGAGCCCTCGCCGTCGTCGGCGGCGTCTCGGCGAACACACGCCTCCGGACGTTGCTCGCGGCCCGCGCGGAGGCCGAGCACGTCCAGCTCAGCCTGCCGTCGTTGGCCTATTGCACCGACAACGCGGCGATGATCGCCTTCGCGGGCCAGCGCGCCTTCGCGGCCGGCCGCCGGGCCGGCTGGGATCTCGAAGCCGACGCGGAATTGGAGCTGGTCGCTCAGGAAAGTCGTGATTCGAAATCGTCCCGGCGCACACGCCGAGGCAAGCCGGGCTCCCCCTCACTCTTGCCCTCTCCCCCTCTGGGGGAGAGGGGAGGGAGAGGGGAAAACCGCGCATGAGAGACCGTGCAAATTTTCCGGAGACTAAGAGAATAGAGAAGGAGGTCATCCCATTCCCACCATATTTGGACATACCAGCGGGCTGAAAGCCAATCAGGTGACCCGACTCGAGCGGCTGTACCGGCGTCGGGTGCCCGTCGAGAAGGTCATCACGCCCGAGCTCGCGCGAAGTTGCACGGAGCTCTCTGCGGAGATCCGACGCCGCATCGGGCTCGTGATCACGCGGCGCGGCTCGGTCGACCAGGTCGTGCTGGGAACCGTGCGCGGCTTTCCTCTCACGGACCTGCGGCCCGTGCGGCTGGGCAGCCGGTTTCTGCGGGGCGTCCGCCTGGTGCACACCCATCTCTTCGACGAGCCGCTCACCCACGAGGACCTGACCAATCTGGCGCTGTACCGCCTCGATCTGGTCGCCGCCATCGGGGTCGGGGAGAACGGGCTCCCGACCAACATCCGCATCGCGCACCTGCTGCCGGACAACCCGCGAAAGAAAGTCTACGAGACGATGGCAGCCACCCCGCTACACAGTCTGCAGCTCGACTGCGCGGAGTTCGTCCAGTCGCTCGAGCGGGAGATGGCGCAACAGAGCGCCGGGCACGAGGTCGAGAACGGCCGCGAATCGGCCATCCTGATCAGCGTCTCCAGGGCGGACCGCGAGACCCAGGAGGAGCGGCTGGACGAGCTGAGCGACCTCGTTCGGTCGGCGCAGGGGCGGGTGCTGGAGACCGTCGTCCAACGCACGCCCGACGTCCACCCGAAGTTTCTCCTGGGCAGCGGCAAGTTGAAGGACGTGGTGATCAAAGGCCTGCAGCGCGGGGCCGACCTGCTCGTCTTCGACCAGACCCTGACCCCGGCACAGGTGCAGGCGATCTCCGAGGTCACGGAGATGAAGGTCATCGACCGCACGCAGCTCATCCTCGACATCTTCGCGAATCGGGCGCACAGCCGAGAAGGTAAAGTGCAGGTTGAGCTTGCACAGCTCAAGTACTTGTTACCACGGCTTTCAGGACGCCACACTGCGCTCTCCAGGCTGGGCGGCGGCATCGGCGGACGCGGACCGGGCGAGACGAAGCTGGAATCGGATCGACGGCGCGTCCGGGACCGCATCGGCCACCTGGAGCGGCAGCTCGCCTCCTTCGCCCGCCATCAGCAGCAGCGACGCGCGCGCCGGGTGCGCCACCACGTGCCCATCATCTCCATCGTCGGGTATACGAACGCGGGCAAATCGACCCTGCTGAACGTGCTCACACAGAGCCACGTTCCGGCGAAGGACCGGCCGTTCGAGACCCTGGATACCTCCAGCCGGCGCCTGCGATTTCCGCGCGATCGCGAGGTGATCGTGACCGATACGGTGGGGTTCATCCGCGACTTGCCGGAGGAGCTCATGGGCGCCTTTCGGACCACGCTCGAGGAGCTGCGTGATGCCGACGTGCTCCTGCACCTCGTGGACGCCACCGCCACGGACGTGGAAGGAAATATCGAGGCCGTCGACAAGGTCCTGTCCGACCTCGAGCTCGCGCAGGTTCCGCGCGTCTTGGCCTTCAACAAATGCGACCATCTGACCTCGGAGGAGGCGGCGCGGCTTTGCCGGCGTTTTGGCGCCATCGGCATTTCGGCGTATCAACCGGAGACGCTCCCGCCCCTGATCGAGCGCCTCGATCGGACGCTGCAGGCGGTGCCCCGACCTGCCGAGCGGCACCACGCCGAGGAGAGCGAATCGGAGGCGCTTCCGGTCGGCGAACAGGTGGGCTCCGCGTGAACCTCCACCGCACCATCGACACGATGACGCGACCCCGGTCGGGGAGCCGGGCGATTCTCCCGCCCGCCACCCGGGACCGGATGGCGCGCATCCTGCGCACGCTGGCAGGCGCCACCCCGACCAGCCAGGTCGAGCTGGTCCACCGCACGCCGTTTGAGCTACTGGTCGCGACGATCCTCTCGGCCCAGAGCACGGATGCCATGGTGAACCGGGTCACGCCGACGCTGTTCCAGTGCTACCGTGAACCGGCCGACTTCGCGCGCGCCCCGGTCGCACGCCTGGAGCGGCTCATCAGGCCGACCGGCTTTTACCGGGCCAAGGCACGCAACCTCATCGCCTGCGCCCGCGCGCTCCTGGCACGTTTTCAGGGGATCGTGCCTCGCACCATGGACGAATTGGTCTCGTTGCCCGGTGTGGGGCGAAAGACCGCAAACGTCGTGCTCGGCAACGCGTTCGCGGTTCCGGCCGTCGTGGTCGACACCCACGTCCGCCGCGTCGCCAATCGTCTCGGCTTCACCGCGAGCACGGACCCTGATCGCATCGAGCAGGACCTGCAACATCTCATCCCGCGCCGCCAGTGGACCACCGGTTCGCAGGCGTTGCTGCTGCACGGACGCTATGTCTGCACCGCGAGGGCGCCGCACTGCGACCGCTGCCGCATCAATCGGGACTGTCCGTGGGAGGGGAAGACGCACCGATGATCCGCAGCATGACCGGATACGGCCGGCGCGAGAGCGCCACGAGCGCCGGTACGCTCGTCGTCGAGGTGCGGTCCGTCAACCACCGGTTCTGCGAGATCGTCGTGCGGGCGCCGAAGCCCTTCGCGGGCCTCGAGGATCGCGTGCGCAAGCTGGTGGGACGGCGTGTCCAGCGCGGCCGCGTGGATGTCAGCGTGTCCCTGCAGGGACAGAGGAACGGCACGAAGGGTCTGGCCCTTGACCGGACGCTGGCCAAACAGTACCATCGCGCGTTGCGCGATCTGCAACGGGAGCTCGGGCTCCCGGGCACCGTCGACCTGAGCATGGTCGCGAGCGTGCGGGACATCGTCTCGGTCACCGATCAGCCCCCCGCGCACGATCCCCGCCTGGAACGGGCCGTGTTGCGGCTTCTGAGCGGGGCCCTGTCTGATCTGGACGCCATGCGCCTGCGGGAAGGGAAGGCGCTCGCGCGGGACCTCACCCAACGCATCCGGGCGATTGCGGCGACCGCCGACGCGGTCGAAGGGCGCGCGCCGCTCGTCGTCGAGGAGCACCTTGTGCGCATGAGAGCGCGTGTGGAGAAGCTCCTGAACGGGGGCGAGGCCGACACGCAACGCTTGCACCAGGAGCTGGCGGTCTACGCGGACCGCAGCGACATCACCGAGGAGCTGACCCGACTCCGCTCCCATCTGGCGCAGCTGGACGGGACCATGCGCCGCCGCGGGTCCATCGGCAAGACCCTGGACTTCCTCCTGCAGGAGGTGGGACGGGAGGTCAACACGATCGGCTCCAAGGCCAACGACGCGGAGATCGCCACCCAGGTCGTGGAAATCAAGGCAGAGCTGGAAAAAGTCCGCGAACAAGTCCAAAATATCGAGTGAGCTGAGGCCGGGTGGCGGGGAGCGGCACCCGCCGGGCATCAGAGGGCAGGGAGTGCTGATGGACCGAAGGGGCCTGCTGTTCGTCGTGTCCGCGCCGTCCGGGGCGGGCAAGACCACGATCTGCAAGCAAGTCGTCTCCGACGTCCCGGGTCTGTGGTACTCGATTTCCTACACGACCCGACCGCCGAGACCCGGCGAGCAGGACGGCCGGGAGTACCGGTTCGTGGATGAAGCCACCTTCCAGCACATGGTCCAGCGGAACGAGTTTGCCGAATGGGCGCACGTCCATGGGAATTTGTACGGCACGCCACGGAGCACGCTGGCCGAGAAGATGGACGGCGGCGTCGACGTGCTGCTGGAGATCGACGACCAGGGCGCCAAGCAGATCAAGAAGAAATTCTCCGACGCCGTGTTCGTCTACATCCTGCCCCCCTCCCTGGAGGACCTCGAAACGCGACTGACGCAGCGGGCAGGTGATGCACCGGATGAGATTCAGCGTCGTCTGCAGCGCGCTCGGGAGGAGGTGTGGAGCTACCGGGAATATTATTACATCGTGAAGAACGACGATCTCAAGCAGGCCTGTAAGGTCCTCGAGAGCATCATCCTTGCGGAGCGCCACAAGACCAAGCGGCTCGATATGGCCTGGCTCGAGGAGAACTTCATCCGCGACCGTAAGAGCGAGCGGAAAGCGAAGCCCTGACGGATTCCATTCACCACGAAGGAGCCATCACACCATGACGGATGCACTGTCGTTGTTACCCGACTATCAGTTGGATCAGTTCGATTCCCGCCACCGCCTCGTGCTCGTCACGGCGCAGCGCGCCAAGCAGTTGGTGCAGGGCGCCCGCCCGGCCGGCAACTCCAAGTTCGCCAAGGAGGCCACCGTGGCGCTCGACGAGGTCTTGCACGACCAGGTCAAGTACCTCTTCGGCCAGGAGGCCCGCGACGCTCTCAAAGACGCCAAGCGGGGTCGTGACGCCGAAAGCGAACGGATGGCGGTCGTGGCCGGAGAGGACGCCCAGGAGATCAAGAAAGAGTTGAGCGTGTATGTCGATGACTCGGAGAAACCGCCGGAGCCCACGGAGCGTGAAGAGTAACGAACCGCGTTCGCACCCCAGGCCCCCCACGTTGCTGGGGAAACGGATCCTGTTGGGGGTCACCGGCAGCATCGCCGCCTACAAGGCGGTCGGGCTGCTGCGCACCCTGACGGCAGAGGGCGCGGAGGTGACCGTGGCCATGACACCATCGGCCGCGCGCTTCGTGACCCCGCTGACCTTCGAGGTGCTGTCCAAGCGGCCCGTGGCGATGGACCTGTTTGCCGGAGGGCCGCAGATGCCGCACCTGAGCCTTCCGGAGCGGGCCGACGCGGTCCTCGTCGCTCCGGCGACCGCGAATATCCTGGCCAAATGCGCCCTCGGGCTCGCCGATGATCTGCTGAGCGCGATCGTGCTGAACACCCGATGTCCCCTCATCTTCGCCCCGGCCATGGACGGCGACATGTGGGACCATCCCGCGGTGCAGGCGCACGTCGAAGTCTTGCGCAAGCGGGGAGCATGCGTCCTCGAGCCCGAGGTCGGCCCCCTGGCATCCGGCGCCGTCGCGAAGGGCCGGCTGCCGAAGGAGACCGTGATCGTGGCGGCGTTGACGGAGCAGCTGGCTCGGAGGCTGGATTGGGCGGGCCAGCGTGTCCTGGTCTCCGCGGGCCCGACGCAGGAAGCCATCGATCCGGTCCGTTTTATTTCGAACCGGTCGTCGGGCAAGATGGGGTTTGCCGTGGCGGAGGCCGCACGAGACCGAGGCGCCGAGGTGGTGCTCGTGAGCGGCCCCACGGCGTTGACGGCCCCCCCGGGTGTCGCCGTCGCCCCGGTCGAGACCGCTAGGGACATGCAGGTTGAGTTGCTCCGCCGCCTCCCGTGGTCGACGGTCGTCATCATGGCCGCGGCGGTGGCCGATTTTCGGCCCAAGCGGCCCGCCAGCGACAAGCTCAAGAAGCTCCAGCACGAGTGGCGTGAGCTAGACTTAGAGCCGACGGAGGACATCCTGAGCCAACTCGCCGCGCGGCGGACGACTCAGGTGCTGGTCGGATTCGCAGCGGAGACGCGCTCGCTCGCGGCACAGGCACGGGACAAGCTCAGGCGAAAGGGCGTGGACCTGATCGTCGGCAACAACGTGGCCGCCGAGGGCTCGGGATTCGGATCCGACACCAACGCGGCCATCCTGGTCGGTCGCCACGGCATCATCGCCGAGCTTGCGGTCATGCCCAAGCGCGAGTTGGCGGATCGCATTCTGGATGCGGTCCTTTCGCTGGCGCCTGCGGCGCCCGGCCAGAAACTGGGAAGGAGGTCGTGAATCCCATGACGATGCCCGACGCTGACGAGCCCGCGCTCTCTCCCGAGATCGAGAAGCTGAAAAAACAACTCCTTGGCGACCGAAAGTCCAAGGCGTTCATCCCGCTCGCCGAGGAATACGTCAAAGCCGGCATGCTGCGCGAAGCCGCTCTGGTCCTGGAGGATGGGCTCAAGGAGTTTCCCACCTTCATCACGGCGCTGGTGGCGCTGGGGCGGGTGTGTATTCAGCTCGATGACATCCCGCGTGCGTCCGAAGTGCTCCAAGAGGCGGTCAAGATCAGCCCGGACAATGTCCTGGCGCATCGCATGCTGGCCCGCCTGTCCGTCAAGGAGCAGGCGTGGGAGGCCGCCGCACGGTCGTGCGACATGGTGCTCTTCGGCTATCCCAAGGACGAAGAGATGCTGGCGCTCAAGGCCGAGATCGCGCCACACATCGGCGGCGGCACCCCGCCCCCACCTCCCGTCCCCGAGCGCAAGGCACCGCACCAGCGCAAGCCGGCAACCGCTCCGCCCGCCGACGCAGCCGAGGCGCCGCCGGCCCAAGAGCCCTCATCTCCAACTGCACTGTTCGGCGCTGCCGCGGAGCCCCCGGCCGCCCCCTCGCCCCCCCGGCCTCCCGACGCCGGCGGCAAGGTCACACAGTTGCAGGATCTGCTGGCGCGAATCCAGGCTCGCCGGTCGTCGTAAGCTCAGGGGTCGGCCGTCAATACAGCAACGACGAGGTTGTTTGACCCCCTTGAGTGAGCTTGCTACAATGGCCCTCTCCGCGATCACCCGGCGTTCACCTTGCTCCGCCGTCAATTAGGGGTTGAAGGACTCATGTATGCTTCAGGTTCTGGTCCTGCACGGTCCCAACCTCAATCTGCTCGGGACTCGAGAACAAGCCGTGTATGGTTCGGCCTCGCTGAAGGCGATCAACTCGGCGATCAGCACATTTGCGCGACAGCAAAGGATCCGGGTCGATATCAGGCAATCCAACGCGGAAGCCGACCTCGTATCCTGGATCCAGGAGGCCAGGAAGCGCTTCGACGCCATCGTCATCAACCCCGCCGCGTACACCCACACGAGCATCGCCATTCGTGACGCCATCGCGGCGGCAGCGCTACCCACGGTCGAAGTCCATCTCTCGAACATCTATGCGCGCGAGCCGTTCCGACAGCAGAGCTTCATCGCCGGTGTGTCCCTCGGGCAGATCTCGGGGTTCGGCCCGCAGGGCTATCTGCTGGCCATTCGAGCGGTCGTCGACCACCTGCACCAGAAGAAGCCCACCTAGGGCGAGCCCCCGGCGCGCACACGCCGCCGCCTCGGAAAACCACAGCCAACTCGCGCAGCGCGAGCAACGAAGAACACGTGTCACAAGCTTGAGAAGGGAGTGGAGACGCAGTGATTTCGACAGCGGAGTTTCGAAACGGAGCACGGATTGAGCTCGAGGGTGACCCATACTATATCGTTGAATTTCAGCATGTGAAACCCGGCAAGGGCGGCGCCTTTGTCCGCACCAAGCTGAAGAACTATCGCACCGGCAACGTCATCGATCGAACGTTTCGCTCCGGCGAGCGTCTCTCGGAGCCGGACCTCGAGGAACGGGAGCTGCAGTTCCTCTACGCCGCGGGCGACACCTACTCGTTCATGGACACCGAGACCTTCGAGCAGTTCACCTACGAGAAGAAGCAGCTCGGCCAAAACGTCGACCTGCTGAAAGAAGACACGGTCGTCAAGGTGCTGGTTCACAAACACGAGCCGATCGCTGTCGATCTCCCCATCTTCATCGAGCTGAAGGTGGTCGATGCGGATCCCGGCATCCGCGGTGACACCGCGTCGGGCGGGACGAAACCGGCCGTGGTGGAAACCGGAGCCACGGTCAAGGTACCGCTGTACCTGGAGGTCGGGGAGACCATCAAGATCGACACGCGGACGCGTGAGTACGTGGAGCGGGTCCGGTGAAGAAAGCGCAGCAGCCAGCTCGCCCCCGCAAGGGGCCCAACCCGACCGGCGTCTCGACGCCGTCCCCGAATCAGGACCCGGGGACGAGCAGCCGGATCGAGGCTCCGCTCGACCGGGAACGCCAGATCCAGGATCTCATCGATCTGCTCAAGCGGAACAACCTCACGGAGCTCGAGTGGGAATGCGAGGACTACCGCGTGCGTGTGCGGAACGAGCTCGAGATCAAACCGGTTGCCGTCGCGTCGCTCGAAGCCGGGCGGCCCGCGCAGCCGCCGACCGCGGAGCCCGCCGCGACCGCGGAATCCTTCGACACCACGGGGCTCGTGACCATCACGTCGCCGATCGTGGGGACGTTTTACCGCTCTCCCGGGCCCGACGCCGATGCCTACGTCGAGGAAGGCGACGGGGTCAAGAAGGGACAGGTCTTGTGCATTGTCGAAGCCATGAAGCTCATGAACGAGATCGAGTCGGAGGTCGATGGTCGGGTCGTCAAGATTCTAATGGAAAGCTCGAAGCCCGTGGAGTACGGCCAACCCCTGTTCCTGATCGAGCCCTCGTGAGGGGAGCTGCGCGGGTTCCCGACAGGATCACACCGTGTTCAAAAAAATCCTGATTGCCAACCGTGGCGAGATCGCCGTGCGGATCATCCGCGCCTGCAAGGAGCTGGGTATCCGGACGGTGGCCATCCATTCGGAGGCCGACACCAACGCCATGCACACACGCCTCGCGGACGAGCACGTCTGCGTGGGTCCGTCCGAAGACTCCCTCAGTTACCGGAACATTCCGAACGTCCTGAGCGCCACCGAGGTGACCGGGGCAGAAGCCGTCCACCCCGGCTACGGCTTTCTCTCCGAAAACGCACACTTTGCTGAAGTGTGCGAGTCGATCGGGGTGAAGTTCATCGGTCCGACCTCGGAGCACATCGCCCTCCTCGGCGACAAATCCAAGGCGCGCGAGATCATGGCGCGCAAGGGTATTCCCATCCTGCCCGGAAGCCCCGGCGAGCTGCGGAGCGAGGGGGAGGCCATCGAGGCGGCCCGCAAAGTCGGCTTCCCGGTCATCATCAAAGCCTCGGCCGGCGGCGGCGGCCGCGGCATGCGAGTCGTGAACACGGAGGACGAGCTCGGGCGCGCGTTCCAGGCGGCGCAGGCCGAGGCCAAGGCGACCTTCGGGAACGACGGGGTCTACCTCGAGCGGTACTTTCTCGAGCCGCGTCACATCGAGGTGCAGGTGCTCGCGGACGAGCGCGGGCGCGCCATCTTCCTCGGCGAGCGCGATTGCTCGATCCAGCGACGCTATCAGAAATTGGTGGAGGAGACGCCGTCCCCGGCCGTGGACGATCGACTCCGGCGGGAGATGGGCCACGTGGCCATCCAGGCCATTCGTGCGGTCCGCTACCGGAATGCCGGCACGGTCGAGTTTCTCCTCGACAAGGACCAGAACTTCTACTTCATGGAGGTCAATGCCCGAATCCAGGTCGAGCACCCGATCACGGAGATGGTCACCGGCATCGATCTCGTCAAGGAGCAGATCCGTATCGCCGCGGGCGCACCGCTGAGCCACCGGCAACAGGACATTCGGCTGAACGGGCACAGCTTCGAGTGTCGGATCAACGCGGAGTGTCCCGAAAAATTCACCCCGAGTCCGGGCTTGATCACACGCTATACGGCGCCCGGCGGCCCCGGCATTCGCGTGGACTCGGCCATGGAAACGAACGCCTTCGTCGTGCCGTACTATGACTCCATGGTCGCCAAGCTCGTGACCCACGGGCGGAACCGCGAGGAGGCCCTGGTCCGCATGCGCCGTGCGCTCGACGAGTTCATCATCGAGGGGATCAAGACCACGATCCCGCTGCACCGGCGCATCTTCGAGGACGCCGAATTTCAGAAGGGGCGCGTCTCCACCGGCTTCCTCGAGCGGTTCCTCGCCGGGAAGCCCGGCTGAGGATCGACCCGCGCTGCGGCGGCTCGCCCTCGATCGATCCAAACCGTGTCGACTTCGTCCCACCCACGCATCGCGCTCTCCGGACTCTATCTCGTCCTCGATCCCTCGGCCTTCGCGCCGCGCGACCTCGTGGATGTCCTGGAGGAGGCCGCGGCGGCCGGCGCCCGCCTGTTCCAGTACCGGGACAAGGCCGCGCCCATGCGCGAGGCGTACCGGCAGGCCCTCCGTCTCCGCGAGGCCTCGGCGGAGGTCGGCGCCTGTCTCATCATCAATGACCGGTGCGACCTTGCGCTCGCCGTGGAGGCGGACGGAGTCCACGTCGGCCAGCGTGATCTGTCGTGCGGGCACGCCAGGAAGCTCATGGGCGTCGGCAAGATCGTCGGCGTGTCGACCCATCGGACGGTGGAGGTGGAGGAAGCGACCCGCGCTGGGGCCGATTACATCGGATTCGGGCCGATCTTCGAGACCGCGTCCAAGCAACAAGCCGAGCCTGTGGTCGGCCTCACGGGTCTCCGGGACGCGCGAACGCGGACGCCGCTGCCCATCTTCGCGATCGGGGGCATCACGGCGGAAACGGTACAGGCGGTGCGGCAAGCGGGAGCCGACGGGATCGCCGTCATCGGCGCGGTGGCAAAAGCGGGCGACGTCGGGGCAACGGTGCGGACCTTTCTCGCCTCACTGTCCTAGGAGCTCCGCGAGATTCGCGATCGCCGGATCGTCTGCAAGGGCCTGGACGCGGGCCTGCCATCCCGAGCCCGACGACGGGCGATGGGCCACGGGGCCGCAGACAACCGTGCCGCCCAGCTCGGTGATCAGCGCGAGGGTGTCCCGGCGCTGGAGCGAGGCCACGGTCGACTCGTCGGGTGCTTGGGCGTCGTTGAGCACCAGCGCCACGGGAGCCAAGCCTCCCTCGCGGAGCGCGCCGAGCGTGAGGAGCGCCTGATTGATGCCACCGAGCTGCGCACGGGCGACGACCACGACGGGTAGGCACAAGGCCGCCATGAGATCGCGCACCGAGGCGTCGTCGGCCAGGGGCACGAGCACGCCACCGACGCCCTCCACCACGAGAAAGTCGTGGCGCGCGGCCAGCTCCCCGAACGCATGGCGAATGACCCCGACGTCCACGGGCCGTCCCTCGCGCCGCGCGGCCGCGAGCGGGGCGACGGGGTCACGATAGCGGTAGGGACTGATGAGCTCGATTGCGTCGGCCACCTGCGCGGCCTCGCGCAGTTTGTGTCCGTCCGATTCGAGAGCATCCTCGCCGGAGAGACCGGTCTCCACGGGTTTCATGACGCCGACGTCCATGCCGGTCCGGCGCAGCCGGTAGGCGAGGGCGCAAGCAATCGCGGTCTTGCCCACACCCGTATCCGTACCGGTCACGAAGCACCCGCGTGCGGGCATCTGTTTCCTCTTCAGCCGATGATGCGGCTATCCAGATTCCAGATCTGACCCGAGACGTCATGGAGCTGCGCGAGATGAACGACGCTGCGCGCGACCTCTTCGATCGACGGGGTCCGTCCCAACGCATGATCACCCAGATCCTCCGGCACGGCCGCTCCGAACCCCGTCATGGCCGTGCGTTGCCAGCCCGGCAGGACGGCATTGACGCGCAGATTGGACGGGCCCCATTCCCGCGCCGCGGTCTTGACCAGCCCGAGCAGCCCCGCCTTCGATGCAGCGTAGGCCGCCTGGCCGGGCCGTCCCTGGAGACCCGCGTGCGAGCCGATGACGACGATGGCGCCGGAGCCCTGCGGCAGCATCCGCATCGCGGCCGCTTTCATGCACAGGAAGGTTCCCGTGAGGTTGGTCTCGATGATGGCCTCCAACACATCGGGCCCGGTCCGGGCCAGGAGCTGTCGGCTCGCCACGCCGGCGGCGCAGACCAGCACATCCAGGTGCCCCCAGCGGTCGATCACCGCGCCGACCATTTTTTCGACCTGCTCGGCTCGCCGAACATCAGCGCAGAGCGGCAGCGCATCTCCGCCGGACGCGCCGACCTCCGCCGCGGTACGCTCGGCTTCGGCCAGACGCGTCCGGTAGTGCACGCCGACGCACCAGCGCGCCCGCGCGAACTCGAGACACACGGCGTGGCCGATTCCACCGGAAGCCCCGGTGACCAGGACGACGCGGGAGGACTGATTCGGGGTCTGGACGCGGGGAGCCGGCATGAGATCCTCTCGGCCGTGGGATTCCCGCC
>JBFKNO010000044.1:0-13876 GCA_041629275.1 Nitrospiraceae bacterium | reverse complement strand
TCGGGCTCGGAAGCCCTGGGAGCCTCCTGCATTTCCTCGGGCGGCGGCTCCGGGATCCATCCCATCTTCCCGGCGAGAAAATTCCACCCCAGGACGATCAGGAGCGTGAGAATCCGGAAAATGATGACGCGCTTTTCCATCACGACAATCGTTGAATCGATTTGGCTGCTTGAGTCGGTTGGGTCAGTTCACAGGGTTGCGTCAGTTGACTGGATCGAACCCGCCGGGATGAAACGGATGGCATTTGAGCAGCCTCAGAAAGGATTTCGTCAACCCCCAGACCACCCCGTACCGCTCGATGGCCTCACTCGCGTACTGGGAGCAGGAAGGCTCGAACCGGCAGCAAGGCCCCAGCCAGGGTGAGATCCCCCGTTGGTAGCCTCTGATGATCAGTCGACACAATCGGCTCATGATCCGCTCGTATTCGGATTCACCAGGCCCGTCCGCCGGAGGGCCGCGTCCCAACGCTCGCGAAGCTCCGCAAAGCTCACCTCAAGCGCGTGACGCTTCGGAAACACGAGGAAGGCCCGGTGGCTGGCGAGTCGTGGCCGGTTCAGGCGTGCAAGCTCCCGGAACAGCCGTTTCGCCCGGTTCCTCGCAACCGCCTTCCCGAGTCGCTTTCCGACGATGATGCCGACGCGAGGTTGCGCCTGGTCGGACGAGAGGGATGCGATGGAGAACAGTGAGGTGTGATGCCGGCTCCCCCGCTTCTTCACGCGCTCGATGTCGGCGCTGTTCCGCATGAAGAAGAGCCGGTCGCGAGTCATGCGTGACTCGCCCAGGAAGAATTCACACCGTCAGCCGATGTCGGCCTTTGGCGCGGCGCCGGGCCAAGACCCTCCGCCCCGCTTTGGTGCTCATGCGCTTGCGAAACCCATGGTCTCGCTTCCGCTTCAAGTTCGACGGCTGTTTCGACGTAAACGACATGCTTGACTCCTCCGCAACGGTCCAGCGAATTTTTCATTATATGGAGACCATGACAAGCTGTCAATCACGCCCAGCTCTTCGGCCTCCCGTCACGATGCCACCATTCCCGGCCACGCAAGCGATTGCGTTTTCCCGGCACGCAACCTTAAGATGGGTTGGTTGCCGCACCCGCGTCAACTCTATTCCACGAGACCAGCGCCATGCCGTCACCAGAAATTCGCCTCTTCGACAATCGCCGCGAGTTGGCGGCCGAGGCCGCCGACCTGTTTCTCTGGCTCGGCCAGCAAGCCATTGCCGCCGAGGGGGCTTTTTGCGTGGCGCTGTCGGGCGGGTCGACGCCTCGATCGCTCTACGACGAGCTGGTGAAGCCTTCCCTCGGCAAGCAACTGGACTGGGAAAAGGTCCGCTTCTTCTTCGGGGATGAGCGGTGCGTCCCGCCCGATCATCCCGACAGCAATTTTCGCCTCGCCCAAGACCATCTCTTCACGCCGCTCAAGATCCCCAGCGAGCAGGTCGTGCGGATGGAGGGAGAGCTCGACCCCGAGACGGCGGCATCCCGGTACGAGGAGGCGCTGCGAGCACGGTTCGGCGGGGAGCCCCGAAGTCGTCCCCGCTTTCATCTCATTCTTCTTGGGCTCGGCGACGACGGGCATACGGCATCGCTCTTCCCCGGAACGCCTGCCCTCAGCGAGGCACAGCGCCTCGTAACGGTCGGCAGAGCGCCGACCGGCGTGGGTGATCGGATCACATTCACCGTGCCGCTCATCAACGAGGCCGCCGCGGTCCTATTCCTCGTCGTCGGACCGGCAAAGGCGCCCGCGGTCCACACCATCCTCGAGCCCGCCGCCGGCTCGTCTGCGCCGTTGCCCGCAAGCCTCATCACCCCGCGACACGGCCGGGTGCTCTGGTTCCTGGATACGGCAGCGGCCGGGCAGCTCGCGACGACCACCCGGCAAATCACGTCACATGAGGAATAGCAAACCATGATACTGGCAGGGGACATCGGCGGGACCAAGGTCAACCTCGCGCTCTACGACTGGAAGCAAGAACGGGTCGATCCCACGCGCGAAGCCACCTTTGCGAGCAGCGATTTCGAGTACTTCGAGGACCTTCTGGAAGAATTCCTCGCTCCGGCGAAACCCGAGGAGGAGGAGGAAGGGGCGGAGCCCTCGGATGAGGAGCCTCGCGCCGAGGATCCCGGGGAGGCCGAAGCGGCGGCGCCACGACCGGAGACCGTCGACGTGGCGTGCTTCGGCGTCGCGGGCCCGGTCGTGGACAATCGCTCACGGACGACGAATCTCCCCTGGACCATCGACGGGAGCGCAATCTCCACGCGCTTCGATATCCCCCATGTTCGCCTGCTGAACGACCTCGAGGCCACGGCCTACGGGCTCCTGGTGTTGCATCCCGACGAGCTCGAGGTGCTGAACGCGGGGACGCCGCCCAAGACGAACCACCCCATCGGTCTGATCGCCGCAGGAACGGGGCTGGGAGAAGCCATTTTGTTCTGGGACGGCGCCCGATACCAGCCCATCCCCTCCGAGGGAGGCCACGCCGACTTCGGACCCAACAGCGATCAGGAGATCGAGCTGCTGCGCCACCTGCGGACGACCTACCTGCACGTGAGCTACGAGCGGGTGCTCAGCGGCGCGGGCCTGCACGCCATCTATGAGTTCCTGCGGGACAGCAAGAAGAACGAGCCCACCTGGCTCGCTGAGCGACTGAAGGCCGCGGACCCTCCGGCCGCCATTGCGGAGGCGGGTCTCAAGAAACAGGCCGAGATCGCCGTTCAGGCACTGGACCTCTTCGCCTCGATCTACGGCGCGGAGGCCGGCAACCTCGCCCTCAAGGCCATGGCGCTCAGCGGCGTCTACCTCGCCGGCGGCATCGCGCCGAAGGTGCTCCCGAAGCTCAAAGACGGCACCTTCATGCGGGCCTTCACGGCCAAAGGGCGGTACAAACGCCTGCTCGGCGCGATCCCCGTGCGTGTCATCATGAATCAGAAGGCGGCGATCCTGGGCGCGGCGGCCGTCGCCGCTCAAATCAGCCGGTCCTCGACATGACCGCCGCGGCCAACCTCGACGACCTCAAACGGGAAGCCGCGCGGGCGTCCGTGGCCCATGTCCAGGAGGGCCATGTCGTCGGCTTGGGCACCGGCTCGACCGCACGCCACATGATCCTCGCGCTGGCCGAGCGCGTCCAGGCCGGGCTCCGCGTGACCGGTGTGCCGACCTCGCGGGAGACGGAGGAGTTGGCCCGCGCCCACGGCATCCCCCTGATCGAGACGGAGGACGCCTGGGTGATCGACGTCGCCATCGACGGGGCCGATCAAGTCGATCCCCGTCTCAACCTGATCAAGGGAGGCGGAGGGGCGCTGCTGAGGGAGAAGATCGTGGCGGCCGCCGCACGCCAGGTGATCATCGTCGTCGACCACATGAAGCAGGTCCCCGTTCTCGGCCACCCCTTTCCGTTGCCCGTGGAGGTGGCGGCCTTCGGGTGGGGCAGCACCGCGCGCCAGATCGAACACTTGGGCATCAAAGCGGTCATCCGACAGCGTGACGGCCGGCATTACCGGACGGAGGCCGGCAACCACATCCTCGACCTGCATATCGAGCGCATCGACGACCCCGCAGCCCTGGAGATCCAGCTCAAGCTGCTTCCCGGCGTGGTCGAGACCGGATTGTTCGTCGGCAGGACCGATCTCCTCATCGTGGGCACGCCCGGCGGCGCGCAGGTCATCGACTCCAAGGAGACCCGTGGATCCCTATAGATTGCCGAGCACGGTCGTCCCGGTCCGGTACGAGCTGCGCCTGGAGCCGGACCTTGCCTCCTGCCGCTTCACCGGGGAGGAGACGATTACGATCGAGGTGCGCGAACGCACCAGCGAGATTGTCTTGAACGCGACAGAGCTGCAGATCTCGACGGCCGTGCTGCGCAACGACCAGGGGGTGACCCATCGGTGCCCAGTCGACCTGGACGAACGCCTCGAGCGGTGCCGGGTCACATCCCCCGAGCCCCTCGCCCCCGGGTCATGGCGACTCCAACTCACCTTTGAAGGGGTGTTGAACGACAAGCTTCGGGGGTTCTATCGCAGCACCTACAAGGACCCGCAGGGCCGTGTCTGCACGCTTGCCGCCACACAGTTCGAGGCGACGGATGCGCGCCGGGCGTTCCCCTGTTGGGACGAGCCCGCGTTCAAGGCGGTCTTCGCCACGACCCTGGCCATCGCTCCCGAGTTGACGGCCGTGTCCAACACGACCATCAAGTCCGAGCATTTGGAGGGCGGCAGGAAGATCGTGTCCTTCCATGACTCGATCGCCATGTCCACGTATCTCGTGGCCTTTGTCGTCGGGGAGCTGGAGAGCAGTGAGCCCGTCTTCGTGGGCGGGGTTCCCGTCCGCGTCTGGTGCGTGCCGGGCAAGCAACGCCTGTCGGCCTTCGGCCAGCGCATCGCGGCCTTCTCGCTGGGATTCTTTCAGGAGTATTACGGCCTCGCGTATCCCGGCGACAAGCTCGACCTGCTCGCCATCCCAGATTTCGCATCGGGTGCGATGGAGAATCTCGGCGCCATCACCTTCCGCGAGACCGCGCTCCTGATCGACGAGCGGGCCGCAACCCACGCCGAGCTCGAACGCGTCTCCGACGTCGTCGCGCACGAGAACGCCCACATGTGGTTCGGCGACCTCGTGACCATGAGCTGGTGGAATGGTCTCTGGCTCAACGAGGCCTTCGCCACGTTCATGGAAATGCTCGCGGTGGACGCGTGGAAGCCGGAATGGGATCGCTGGTCGACCTTCGGCGTCTCGCGGGCGGCGGCCCTCACCGTGGACGGGCTGCACAGCACGAGACCGATCGAGTTCACCGTGCGAGCGCCGCAGGATGCGGACGCGATGTTCGACGTGCTCACCTACGAAAAAGGAGCCAGCGTCCTGCGCATGCTGGAGCAGCACCTGGGACCGGACGTGTTTCGGGCCGGGGTGCGCGACTACCTGCGGGCTCACGCCTACGCGAATGCCGATACCCAGGACTTGTGGGCCGCGCTGGGCCGTGCCGCCGAGGAACCCGTGCCCGCGCTCATGCAGCGATGGATTTTCGAGGAAGGGTATCCGCTGATCACGGTCGAGCTGGAGGACGACCGGACGGTCAGCCTCAGCCAGCAGCGCTTCACCTACCTTCCCGCCCCTCCTGGCGCCCTGCCGACCGACCCTGCGCCGTGGCACGTGCCGATTCAACTCCGGGTCAGCGCCGGGGGGAAGGCCAACTCCGTGCGGCTGCTGCTCGAGGAGACGCGGACCCGGCTCCCGCTGCAACCGGGCTTCGATCACCTGCTGGTCAACGAAGGCGGGCACGGGTTTTATCGCGTGCGCTATGCCCCCGCGCTGCTGGATCGGCTGCTCGAGACGCTTCCGTCGGGGATGTCGCCCATCGAGCGCTTCAATCTCCTGAACGATGCCTGGGCGGCGACTCTCGCGGGCCTGATGCCGATTGAGGACTACCTCGATCTGACCGGACGGTTTCGTGACGACCGTGACAAGAATGTCTGGAGCGTGATCATCGATTCCTTCCATTGGCTGAACCGGATCGCGAGGCCGGAGGACCGGCCGGGCCTCGAGGCGCTCGTCCAAGACCGTCTGCGACCCGCCGTCGCCGACCTGGGATGGACGCCGCGCGCAACCGAGGACGAGCTGATACGGCAGCTCCGCGGGGATCTGATCCGTGCCATGGGCACCGTGGGCAATGACAGGGCGGTGCAGCGGCAGGCGGCCGAGCACTTCGCGACCCACCTCGGCGATTCGCAGGCGGTTGACTCCAACGTGCTGCCCGCCCTCGTCTCCGTGCTGGCCCACTGCGGGGATGAGGCGCGTTACAACGACTTCAGGGCCCGGTTCCAGTCCGCCGGCACGCCCCAGGAGGAGCGTCGCTATCTGTTCGCGCTCGCGGGGTTCCAGCGGCCGCCCCTGCTGGAACGCACGCTTGCGAGCGCGCTGGGCAGCGAGGTCCGCACGCAAGACGGACCCTTCGTGGTCAGCGCGGTCTTGCAGAACGTCCACGCCCGGAGTCTGGCTTGGGAGTTCGTCAAACAGCGTTGGGACGACATGGATCGCCTCTTTCCCAAGCAGGGCCTGCGGCGCATGTGCGGGGGCATCACCGCCTTGGCCACCCCCGAGCTCGAACGGGACGTGCGGTCGTTCTTCGAATCCCGCAAGATCGACCTGGGTGGCAGGGTGCTCGCTCAATACCTCGAGCAGCTCCGGGTCTTCACCGCATTTCGCGAGCGCGCCCTGACCGGGTTGAGCCGGTACCTCCAGCACATTCCCCGCGTATCATGAGCCTGCGGGCTCCACCGGACGAGGTACCGCACCACCGTAATGAGGCCCTTGTCTGCACTCTCCCCCCTTGGTAGGTTCCGACCGCAGTCGTGGTCTGGTCATTGATCCGAACCCCACAGCCTTGCCAGCGGTGCAAGAGCCACTTCGTGCGGCTCGTGCCATGCCGTGACATCCAAGAAACGCTGCTGACCTGGCTGACGATCTATCCCGCCTGTTGCCAGCTCTGCGGGCACCGGACCCGGGCCTTTTGCGGACGGGTTGAGCGCCTGCCACGGCGCACGTTCTCCCGGGTGCCCGTCCGCTACCCTGCCTGGTTTCGCCCCCTCGATCAGCCTGCGCCACGCTGGGGTTACGAGGCGACAATCCTGGACCTCTCGGTCGGCGGCTGCCGATTGAAGGGGCGACCGGTTCCCCCCCTGAACTCGCGCCTTCGCCTCGACTTCGAAGTGTCCGACAACGAGGCGCCGATCGCCGTCGACGTGGCCGTCGTCTGTTCGCACCCCTCGCGCGGCACGGGGCTCGCCTTCGTCAAGATTCGGCAAGCGGAGAAACGGCGCATCGGCCGAATCATCCGCAGCCGCCTCGCAGGCACCTGGCCGGCCACGAACCGCCGGCTCCTGACACGCCCCTGATCCAGCCCCGCTCACTCCTGGTGATGCATCCTCGCTCGAGAGCAGGAGCCGCTCTCGAGGGTACCGGCCGGATCTCATGCGGGCATATTGGGCACCATAAGGATGGTGCAGCTACAAGCTGCTGTGCCAGCGGGCTGGCCTTCACAGGGTCTGCCAGCCTCCTGCTCGGCAGGACGAAAGTACTGCCGCACCACCGATACGTGTCATTGATGATTGGGCCGGCTCGCTGCTAACCTTGGCTCGACCCTCATCGGCAGGGCGCGTACCCATGACCCGTTGTCCACGCTGCAAAACGCGGCTCGTCCGAGTCGCTCCTCGACGGCACCTTGGAGAGCGACTCGTCGGATGGCTGACGATTTACCCGCACCGCTGCCAGTTGTGCGCGCACCGCTTTCTCGCCTTTTGCGGGGTGCGCAGATTCATTCCCCAACGAAACTTTCACCGCGTTCGCGTGAGCTATCCGACCTGGATCCGGTCCGCGTTCTTTCAGCAACATTTCCCCGCGGTCCCCGGAACGATCGTCAATTTGTCCGTCGGTGGCTGCCGGCTTGACGGGGAGCTCTTGATTCCGGAAGGGGCCCGGCTACGCGTGGAGTTCGAGGTCGGGCAGGACGAGAAGCCGGTCACGATCGACGAAGCCGTCGTCTGCTCCCACCCCGGGGGGGGAGATGGGTTGGGGCTGAGGTTCACCAAGCTGCGACGAGAAGAAAAACGGCGGATCGGCAGGATCGTCAAGGCGGCGATGTCCTCCCCCGCCCGCAGGTGCCGACCCGTCGCAAAACCCTCCGCTCCCACCCTGGGCGCTCACCCCTAGGAGTCGGACGTGTCGTGGGAGAACGCGACGCCCGGCGTCATACGATGAGAATTCATCCCCTCCGCAGAAAGGTGGCACACATGGCCGAGACAACCATGACGATGCCGGTCCAGCGCTGGCAGCGCGTGCGGAAGCGTCTGCACGATTTCATCTGGCCGACCGACGAGGAAGCCAGGCACTACCACCGCATTCTCCGGAGCCTGGAGCGAGAAGACTGGCTGCGACGCGGCCAAACCGATGCCACGCTCCCCCAGATGCAGAAGCGGGGAAACCCGCCCCATCATGCCTGCCCCTGCGATCTTTGCTGCCGGTACTGGCAGGGATTCTGGGCCCACCTCTAGCGGCCTCTATTCCTGCCGCAGGACCGGCAGGGGCCTCCGACCGAGAATGTAAAAGGTGCTGAGGACACCCACCGCCACGGTAAGTCCCACCGTCCAGGCCAACCCTCCGAGCAACACGTCGGGTTGAAAGAGCCAGGGCACGTCGAGGAAGAAGTACAGCACGCCCCACGACAAGGCGGCGGCGAGCCCCACGCCGATCCCCCCCGCCACCGCGCCGAGCACGGCATATTCCGCCGCAAACCCCCGCGCGATCATCCCACGGGTCGCTCCCAAGGCCTTCAGAATCACCGACTCGTAGAGCCGTCGATAGCGCGTCGCCGCCAGTGCCGTCGCCATGACCACGGCCCCCGCCAGGATGCAGAAGACCGCGACGGACCGGATGGCCAAGGACAACCGGTCCAGGATCCGCGCGAACGTGTCGAGCACCTCGCCGATGTTGATAGCCGTGACGTTGGGAAACGCCCCCACCACCGCCTGTTGGAGCGGCACCTCTTTCTCCGGCGGCACCCGGATGGTCCCCACATAGGTGTAGGGCGCGCCCTTCAAGGAGCCTGGGGACAGGATCATGTAGAAATTCGTCGAGAAACTGCCCCAGTCGACATGACGAATGCTCGCGACGGTCGCCGCGACCGTCGCTCCCTGGATGTCGAACTCGACGACGGAGCCGATGTCGACCCCCAGATGATCCGCGGCTTCTTCCTCGACGGAAACCAACGAACGCCCCGGCACCTCGTCGCGCGGCCACCACGCTCCCTTGACCAGCGTATTGTCCTCGGGGAGGCTGTCCAGGAAGGTCAGCTTGTATTCGCGCGTGAAGTACCAGCGTGTTCGCCCCTCCCGACGGCGCTGTTGCGCCTGGGAAGACTCCTCATCGAGCGCCACGCGGACGCCGTCGACCGCAAACAGACGCGACCGAACGAGCGGCGTCATCTTCGGCGCGATCCCAACCTCCCGCTCCATCAACCGGACGAACGGGTCGAGCTGATCGGGTTGGATATCGATAAAAAAGAAGGTGGGCGCATCGGACGGCCGGCTCTTTCCCACGTGATGGATCAGGGAATGTTCCATGAGGGAGACCGCCACGATGACCATGACGCCGATGCCGATCGCGACCATGACACCGGCCGCCTGACTTCCGGGCCGATGAATGTTTCTCACCGCCTGCCGCAAGACCAGGCTCGTCGGCGCCGGCACGCGCGCGAGGCCGCGGACGATCAGCCACGCGGCGCCCGACAGCAGCAGGACCGCGACGGCCAGAGCGATGATGAACAGGAGCCCGACGGTCAAGGACCCGGCCTGCCAGATCGCCAGGCCCGCGAGCGAGACGGCCAGCGCGGCGGCGATGCCGGCGCGCGGCAGGTCGTCGAGCCCAGCCATCCTGAGCCACCTCCGCCGACCGTCAGCCTGCTCCGTCGCGGCCAGACCCAGGCCGGAGGAGACCTCCCGGCGGAATACCAGCGCCGGTCTGATCTCACGGACGGCCAGCAGCGGCCAGATCGCGAACAGGAGCGTGGTCAACAGACCGAGGGCGACCCCTTTCACGATCGCGAGCGCGGCGGCAAGGCCGAGAACGCTGGTCAGATCGATCTGCTGCAGCAGCGGTGAGGGGAATAACCGGTTCGCGAGAGACGGCAGCCACGCCTGAAGCCCGAGGCCGAGGCCGACGCCGGCCACGCTCCCGATCAGACCCAGGAACATCGCCTGCAGCAGGTAGGTTTGCATGACGACTTTCGAGTCCGCGCCGAGCGTTTTCAGGACGGCGATCGTGTGCAGCTTCTCGCGTAGAAAGGCCTGGACCGTCGCCGCAACCCCGATGCCCCCGACGAACAAGGCTGTCAGCCCGATCAGCCCGAAGTAGCGGGCGAGTTGATCCAGGAAGCGCTTGAGCATGGGTTGCGCGTCGCGGTAGGTGCGGATGCGAGCGGAATCCCCCGCGAGCCGTCCGCGCAGCTCGGCGACGAGCCGCTGCGGAACGGTCCCGGGCGGGACCTTGATGAGGTACCGTTCCTGGACCCGGCTTCCCGGCTGGATGAGCTCCGAGGCCGCCAGAGCTCGGCGTGAAATCATGACGCGGGGGCCCAGACTGAAGGCGTTTGCCACGCGATCGGGTTCCTTACGGACCAGACCCGTGATCTTGAGACGAGCCTGTCCGATCTTCAGCGTGTCGCCGACCGACAGGCCCATGCGGATGAGCAACGACTCCTGGACCAGCGCCCCCCAGCAAGGCGACGGCGCGCAGGCGGACCCCTGTTCCGGCAAGAACGTGCCCACGGGCCGGTCGGGCTCCGTCACCAGCTTCCCGTACAGCGGGTACTCCTCGGGAGCGGCCTTGAGCTCGACGATCTGCGTGGCGGTCGTCGCGCCATCGGCGGCCGCGCCCATGGCCACGAGTTCGCTCACGTGTATCCAGGCGATCCCCCGGCTCTCGAGCGACTCGAGGACGGCCCGGCCCTGCGGGCTCAGGGCGCGCGACGTGCGGATTTCCACGTCCCCTCCGAGCAGCGCCCGCGCCTCGCGAATGACGGTCTGCTCCAGGCTGGTCGCGAAGAGGCCAACCCCCACGAGGGCCCCGACCCCCAGGGCGATGCAGACGAAGAAGTACAGAAAGTGCCGCCAGGCTGCCCTGGTTTCCCGCCAAGCCATGCGCAGCGGAAACGGGCTCACGGGCGGCGCTCTCCCGACGGTCGCGGCGGGAACGCGAGGGAGCGATCCGATTCGACGCGTCCATCGCACAAGACCACCACACGCTCCGCCTGTGCGGCGAGGTCGGAATCGTGCGTCACGAGCACCAGGGTGCTGCCGTGGTCGCGATTCAGGCCCAGCAGCAGGTCGATCACCTGACGCCCGGTTGTGGAGTCCAGATTACCGGTCGGCTCATCCGCCAGCAGGATGGACGGGTGGCAGGCGAAGGCTCGCGCCAAGGCCACGCGCTGCTGCTCGCCTCCGGACAGTTGCACCGGATAGTGGGTGAGCCGATCCTTGAGACCGACGTCCTGCAGCAATCGCGCGGCTCGCTCAGGGGCGTCCGCATCCCCTCGCAACTCCAGTGGCACCGCGACATTTTCGACCGCCGTGAGCGTGGGAATGAGATGGAAGGACTGGAAGATATACCCGATCTTCTCGCGGCGGTACCGGGCCATCTCGCCCTCGCGCAGGTCGGTGATATCGACGCCGTCGAGCATGATCCTTCCCGACGTGGGTCGATCGAGTCCGGCGATGAGGCCCAGCAGCGTGGACTTTCCGGAGCCGGACGGCCCCATGACCGCCACGACCTGCTTGGGCGGAATTTCCAGCGACACGTCGTTCAGGATCGTGACCGGATGCCCACCTGCGCTCAGACGCATGACCAGGTTCCGAACAGAAATCATGCCATCAATCCCTTCATCTGCAAAGCGTAGGTCGCCCTCTGTCATCCCCGCGCAATCCCTGCTCTCGCAGGGAGGGTTCCATCTTCCTCCGGCTTCTGCGGAGCCGATGGCAAGGTGACGCTCCGTGGATTTCCGCTTCCGCGGGAATGGCAGCAAGGAGAGCGGGAACGACGGGACGGGGATGCACGGGCCAGGACGGCCTCCTCCGATCTAGACTCCAACTGAAACTGTCTGACACATGGAATCCAAGTCCTACGTCATATAGTTTATTATATCCGCAGCCCTCCGCGGATTCCGCCCCAATTCTTGGTACACTGCTTAGCAGAGAAGTCATTGTTCGAGGCGCCATGAAGAAAACTTTCCACACTGAGGACCGTGCGAGTCATCGCGCCCCCACCACACCGTACCACTGCGGGGATGGTCCGGCGAAGTGCTTCCTCAATCTGCTCGTTGCGACGCTGCTCGCCGTCCTCCTCGGCTGCGACGTGCCGTCCGTCGACTCTCCTTCCGGGAATGCGCCCAACGATCAGGCGACAGGGGGGGCATCACCCGTGGAGGCGGAGACGCACGGCAACCCTGCCGCAGCTCCGCAGGCGAGGCACGCAGGTCGTCTCGTCGCCTTCGGGGACAGCTTGACGGCCGGGCTGGGCGTGGCCCCCGAGGAGACCTACCCCGCGCATCTCCAGCGCTGGCTGGACAAGGCCGGGTATGCCTTTCGGGTCGTGAATGCGGGCGTGAGCGGGGAGACCAGCGCCGGGGGGCTCCGGCGGGTGGACTGGGTGCTCAAGAGCAACCCCAGCCTGGTCATTCTGGAGCTGGGGGGAAACGACGGCCTCCGCGGCATCGACCCGGCCCAAACCCGGGCGAACCTCGAGGCGATCATCCGCAGGTTTCTCGCAGCGGAGGTCCCGGTCGTCCTGGTCGGCATGAAGCTGCCGCCGAATTACGGCGGGCGATTCACCAAAGACTTCGCCGACATATATCCGGATCTGGCACAGAAGTACGACCTCCCCTTCATGCCCTTCTTCCTGGAAGACGTCGCCTTGAACGATCAGCTGACCCAGGCCGACGGCATTCACCCGACCGGACAAGGTTACGAGGTCATTGTCCGCAACTTGACCGCGACTTTGCGTCCCGTTCTCGGGCGCCTCGTGGAAGAACATCCAGCGGGAAGCCGGCGCGGGTGATCGCAGACCGGAGTCACAAGCGGCTCAGCTCTTCGCGCCCGGCGCGAGGTTCCCAGCATCATTGGAAGCGGGTGAGCCGGCCGACGCTTTCTCGATATCTGCTCGGGACCCTAGCAGCACCGCCAGCCATCGCGAGTCCTCGTTCTCCTCCAGCGCGATCTTCAGAATCATCGTGAGGGGAACGGACAGAATCATGCCGACCGGGCCGAGCACCCACCCCCAGAACACGAGCGAGAGGAACACGGTCAGCGTCGAGAGACCCAAGCGCCTCCCCATGAGGCGAGGCTCCACGATATTGCCTGCGACGATGTTGACCGCGAGGTAGCCGAGCGCCAGGATCAATGCACGCCCTAGCCCAAGCTGCAACATGGCGAGTAGGACGGCGGGGGCGGCAGAGATGATCGATCCGAGATTTGGCACGTAGTTGAGCAGGAACGCCAGCAGCCCCCACAAGAGCGGAAAATCCACTCCCAGGATCGCCACCCAGACGGCGATCGCGATACCGGTCGCAAGGCTGACCAATGTTTTGATGGCGAGATACCGATAGACATCACCGGTGAATTTCGAGAACGACTCCATCGACCGAGTCCGGGATCCCCATATGGCGAGCACTTTTTGTCTGAAGACCGAGGCTTCAAAGAGGATGAACATCACGGTCAAGACAATCAAAAACGAATTGGTCAGAATCTCCCCCAAGCCCGAGATCATCTGCGCGCCCAGCCGCATGGCGGCGCCGGGATCGACGTACTTGAGCAAATCGTCCGGCGAGAGCTTCACACCCAGGTCCTGGAGCCATCGAAGGAGCGAGGTGATCTCCTCCCTGAGCTGTCGCTGATACGTGGGCATCGCGATCGTGAAGCGCCGCACGGAGGTGCCGGCCACGGTCCCGATACCGAGCCCGACCAGAATGACCGCCAGCATGACGAGCACGACGGCGACCGGCGAGGGCACGCGCTTCTCCTCGAGCCACAAGACGACGGGGGCGCAGGTGAAGGCCAGAAAGACCGCCAGCAGCATGGGCACCAGGATGCTGTCCGCGGCGCGCATGCCCGCGATGATGATGACGATCCACCCCATCGTGGCCAGGGCGCGCGCGGGGGAGCTGCCGGCGTTGTCACTCATGCGTGTGGGCGTCCTCCTTCACCAATCCACGAGCATCATGACCGAGCACCTGCACCGGGTCAATATTTTCTCCACTGCTTTGAACATGGGGACTGGCTCCGGCCGGGAAGGGGGACAGTCCCGGGGTGGGACAGTCCCCGGCCGGTGCCTGTCCC
>JBFKNO010000043.1:0-14118 GCA_041629275.1 Nitrospiraceae bacterium | reverse complement strand
GGTGCTTGATCGGGCAATCGGTGCAGTTCGGGTTTCGCGCGAAGCAGACGACCCGGCCATGCCGCTGGATGACCTGGCAAAAGCGGACCTTCGCCTCGTCCGGCACGAGCGAGTTGAGATCCTGCTCGATGCGGTCCGGCTCCGTGTGGCGGCTGCATCCCAGTCGTTGCGCCAGCCGCATGACGTGTGTATCCACCCCGATCGCCGGCAGGCCGAAGGCGTTGCCCCGTAAAATATTCGCGGTCTTTCTCCCCACGCCCGGCAGGCGCAGGAGGTCGTCGAGGTCGGAGGGCACCCGGCCGCCGAACTGCTCGACCAGCGCGCGACAGCAACGCTGAATCGTCTTCGCCTTGCTCCGGTAAAAGCCTGTGCTGTGAATCTGGGACTCGAGCGTCGCGCGGTCGGCGTGGGCCCAATCCGCCGGCTTGCGGTATCTCTTGAACAGGGCGGGTGTCACCATGTTCACGCGCTCGTCCGTGCACTGGGCGGCGAGAATCAGGGCGATGAGGAGCTCGAGCGGTGTGGAGGCGTCGAGGGCGAGGCCGACGCCCGCGTACCGGCGGTCGAGGATGCGCATGATCTCCACGAGGCGCTGCCGCTTGGCCTCGGTGCTCTCCGGGGATGGCGTCGCGGCCTTCTTTCCCCGTCGCGCGGACGTCATCGGTTCTGCTCAGGAACGTCGCGGGTCATGAAGGTCGACCACCTTGACGTCGAAGTACAGGGTTTTCCCAGCCAGCGGATGGTTGAGGTCCATGACGATCGTATCCTGTTTCACTTCTTTCACCTTCATCTGCATGCGCTGCCCGTGTCGCGGCGCGGTCTGGAGCTCCGTCCCCACCTCGCGGGCATCCGGAGGGATGAGCTCCTTGGGGATTTCGGTCACGTGGAGCGGGTTGACCGCTCCGTATCCGTCGGCTGCGGGCACGGCAACCTGCTTGCGGTCCCCGACGGCCAGGCCCTCCAAGGCCCGCTCCAACCCGCGCACGACTTGTCTCGCACCCTGCGTGTACACCATCGGCTAGCCGCCGACGTTCGTGTCGTAGACCTCGCCGTTTTGGGGGTCCGTGAGGCGAAGCGTATACTCGATCGACACCTGCACGCCGTCTGACACCCTGAGCGGCTCTGTTCCGATCTCGCTCGGAGACTCGCCTTGCGAGCAGGCCGCGCTCAAGGCGGCCGCGACCAGGAGGCCGAGGCCCCTGGCTACCACGCGTGCTCGACGGTCCATTCTCAAGAAAGTGGCCCCCGATTCCCATCCCCGGCCGCCGTCCGCTCTGCTCCCGGCGATGACGAGATGGATCGCCCAGGCGGGTGCGGCTGGGGTAGCCTAGCAGAATCGCCCCCCTCTCGCTACAGACGGCTGGCTGCCGCCCGTGATGCCTCGGGGCGGCTCCCTTGCCTGCACGTTACGCGGCCGTGACGTGACCATGATCCCAGGCAGGCATAGTCTTTTTGGCGCCTCACCCCCAATTGGGGGGCCTTGGCTTGCCGGGCAGGATATGCTAGCGTTCGCCCACGTTTTCTTCGGCCGCAGCTTGGTTGATTTTTTTACGGGAGTGTTTCCACCATGGTACCACTGAAGGCGCACCCGCGAGGGTTCACTCTTGTCGAGCTGATGATCGTTGTCGTGATCATCGGCATTCTGGCGGCGATCGCGATCCCGAATTTCTTGCGCTATCAGGCCAAATCACGACAGGCCGAAGCGAAGATGAACCTGGGTGCGGTCTTCATGTCACAGACCGCCTACTTCGGCGAAACCACGGCCTACGGGAATTTCGCGCAGATCGGCTTCATCCTCGCGGGCTCGACGAACCGTTACACCTACCGTAGCGGAGGCGCCGCCCCGGATGGCGGTCCCTCGACCGGCATGATCGGGATCGATCTCATCAGCCCCGGGGACGGCTTCCTCCCCTCCCAGGAAAACAAGGCCAGGCCCGCGATGAACAGCAAGGCGGGAACCCCGAATCCGGGCTTCATCGCCACGGCGACGGCCAACCTGGACGGGGACGAGACGATCGATCAATGGCACGTGGACCAGATGAAGCGCGACCTGCAAAACCCCGACCTCAATGACGTGACTTCCTGACCCGTCGTCATTCAATCCCACCGCGACCGGCGCCGGCCGAGCCCCTTGTCCGACCCTCTCCCGGGTGGCATAATGTCGCCCCTCGCAACCCTGTCCGGCGCTCCGTCGTCGGCGAACCCGGACGAACCGAGGAGGTGGAGCCATGCGTGTTCGCGAGGTGATGTCCACGGGAGTCCTGACCGCCCACAAGACCGATACGGTCCGCTCGGTAGTCGTTAAAATGCTCAGCCGGCATTGCGGCGCCATTCCGGTGATCGGCGATCAGAACGTGCTGCTGGGGATGGTGACGGTGCGCGACGTCATGCTCCCCCTCTATCCAAAGTACGGGGATTACATTCACGACAACGTCCATAGCCGTGATTTTCTCGAGATGGAGCAGGGGTATTCCGAGGTGCTCGGCAAGAAGGTGGAGGAGATCATGAGCCGGAATCCGCTCACCGTCTCTCCGGACGCCCCGATCCTGGAGGCAGCATCGTATATGGGCCTGAAGAATTTTCGCCGGATCCCTGTGGTGGAGCACGACAAGCTGGTCGGCATGGTGAGCGTGGGGGATGTGAATCGGGGCCTGTTCTTCGCCCAGCAGGTCGGCGCCTAGGCCGGCTTCTTGGCGCAGCGTGACCTATCCGCCCTACCGCCTTCGACAGGCTCAGGCCGCCCCGAGCCTGTCGAGGGGCGGGACTCCTTCTATTCGATGTCGAGAACCTTGACGTCGAAGTGCAGTCTCTTGCCCGCCAGCGGATGGTTCATGTCCATGACGATCGTGTCCTTCTTGACTTCCTTGACCCGCATGTACAATGGCTTCCCGTGCGGACCCCGCGTTTGAATCTGCGCACCCAGCTCGCGGGCATCCGGCGCCACCAGGGCAATCGGCACCTCCTGCACCCGCTCGGCGTCGAACAGGCCGTACCCATCCGTGGCTTCGATCACGACCCGCTTCTCATCGTCGACCGCCATCCCTTCCAGGGCCCCTTCCAGCGCCAGGATCAGCTCTCCCTTGCCATGGGTGTAGGTCAGCGGCTCCTGGCCGACGTTCGAGTCCACGACTTCGCCGTCTTCGAGGCGGAGGGTGTATTCGAGCGAGACCACCTTGTCCTTCCCCACCCGGGCGGCGTCCGCGGGATCCGGGGCGTCGGCCGAAGAGCACGCGGCGAGCAGCGTCCCACACGCGAGCACGGCGAGGCGGAACCACGATCCTGTCGCCCATCCGCCGAGCCTGTCCGAACTGTCCGTTGGCATCCGACCCTCCTTCTCCAGAAGACCACAGGGGCATTGAGCTTCGGCCCACGAGCAGGATAGCAGACCCAGGATAGCCCGGGCCACCGGCGGGTCCGTCATGCCCTGGCAAGCCTTTTTGGGCCCGGAGATGACGGAGGGCTTGTGTTTCTTGTCCGCCTCTGCTATAAGGGCTCGCACTCCTAGGTGAACTGTCTAGGAGCTTTATCCTATCCTCGATTTATGCCGGCCGTTATTCCAGCCTGATTTGGGAATTGTGAGCGACGTTTCAGTTTGCAATTGCCTGTCCGTCTTGCAGTAGACAGTCCAGGTATCGTTCGCCAGCTCTGAGGACAACCGGGGCACAACCCCAGGGGTGGGGAGCAGCGATGCGCTTGCTCTATTCGGACGGAGTCTCAATGGGGAGGTCGGGGCCGATCCAACTGCTCCGTTTGGAGAACCAGTGGTATGTGGCGGGCCCTGGCTTTCTCTGCTCGGTCGAAGGTGAAGACGAGGGCACGCATCTCGTGCTGAAGTTGAAGACCGCACAAAGCAGCGGCGATTCCCTCTTCAAGTGCCTGGACAACCGGGTCAACGGCAACCGGATTTCGCGCGGCTAGCGACCGCCGTGCCCCGCCTCCTCGCGGGACCCCTTCCCCTCGTTTCTTCCGCGGGCCGAAGGTCCCTCGCTTTTTCTCCGACCTCATGAATTCTCCTTCCTTCGACCGGCCACGCCGAAGGCCTCAGCGCGCCGCGGGCGGCTCGCCGTTCGTGGCCCTGCCCGCCACGTAGCGAAAGAGCGCCACGGCGCGATTCACGTAGGACTTCTCATGAAATTCCGCGAGCAGGACCGGGCCGCTGCCTGCGCGCGAGAGGCTGTAGTAGCGCCACATGTCCGCTGACTCGCGCTCGAGCAGATAGAGGAACTCGTACTCTCCAGCCTCGGCGAGCGTGAAGAGGGCCAGCGTCACCGGGCTGACGTTGTCGACGGCGAAGACGATGCGCTCGGGTGTCCGCTCGCGGACGCGAAGGCGGTATACCGCGGATCCTGCCGCGCTGCTCTCCTCCTGCCAGAAGTAGAGCGTCGCGCCGGGCTGCAGGTCGTCCGTCGTGAAATCCGGCCGGCGGGCCTCCCGGTCCGGCCGTGTGAGGGCCGCGGCGTCCGAGAAGAGCTGGTGCCACCGCCCCCGGGTGACGGACCAGTAGTCGATGCTCGTCAGGCGTGAGATCGACGCCACGCGTCGGATGATCCCATCCGCGCCATGCCGGTTCTCAAATCGCCCTGCGGCACCGACAAGGACGGTGAAGGGCCGCGGCTGCCAGCCCGTGCAGGACGGCGGCGTCCAATTCTCCGGCAGCTCCGACTGAAACCAGACCTGGACGTTGAGGGGCGCGTCGAGCGCGGCATGGGGCGGCACGGGGGCGCTCCCGCAGGGGGGCACCGGCCCGGTTCCGCCAGACCCGACGACCGGCGTGGCCGTCGACGCCAGGAAGACACAGGCCAACCCCGCGGATGCAATCAGTAAGGCGCGCCGACCCCTGATCCGCCACGAGAACATGTGGGGCATTCTACCCGGGTGAGGTACGCGTTTTCATGTCCGAGGAACGGAGGACAGGCCTGCGAGGCGGCTGATCGAGGGAGGATTGGGACGTCCGGAGTACCGACGTGGGGGGGATGACCGCCCGCCTACATCAAGAGCTCGGCGAGGCCATAGACGCTGTGGGTTTCCTTGCCGTCGTTGAGCTTGCCTTCGACGATGGCCATGGCCGCCCCGCCGACGACCCAATTGCTCATCACATGCTGATCGATGAGCGTGAGCTCCGCCATCCGCACACCGTCCCCTCCCTGCCATTCGATCCGCCATCGCGTCGGCCACCGGTACGCGCCCAGCGCCAGCTCACGGCTCAACACTTTCACCGTGGCGTCCTGCAACCGCTCACCTTTTCCATTGGTCGCGTGGAAGCCGTCGTGCTCGCCCAGAAGGGGTGAGAGCCGGCCGGTCTCCTGACTGTGCACGTAGAAATCGCCGCCGCTTTCCGTCTGCACGAAGAAGCCCTGGAAGTCCTTCCACGTGCCGACATAGACGCGATTGAGGGGGTTGTACTCGGGAATGAGACGGTGCTCGTGGATCACCCGTCCCTCGATGACCCGGGCACCCCATCCCAGCACGGCGGCGGCCGAGCCCATCCGTTGAATTCCCGATTCGTTGATGTGGGACAGGTGCTCCACGATGGGGCCGATGCGCAGGGTCAGGGCGTTGGGCGTGCTGGTGATGATGTACCCATAGTCCGGGCCTCCCTGAAACTCAAAGTCTTCCGAGTCGGGCATCCTGAGCAATTGCTTCTTCTTGTTCTTGAAGCTGCCGCTCCCCTTGAGCTCGATCCACCCGCGTTTTTCCTCGTGAAGGACGGCGACGTGTTCGGCTTGCCAATCGTGGCCGTCACGGCCGCGGCTGCACTGGAGGGAGAGGACGATCCTGCCCTGCTCATCCTGGCCGACGAAGAAGAAGCGATCGGAGACGTACAAGACGTCATGGGACTCGATGTCCGGCTCGGCGTCGGTCTCCGCCTCGGCAGCGGGCTTGGCAGCCGGCTCTGCCCCCGCCCAGGCATCAATCCCCGCCTCGCCACCTGGCGCCGGGCCGGATTCCGTTTGAGCGGCTTCGCCCTGCACCATTTCCTGGCCCATGCTCAGGGTCGGCCACAGGAAGGCGCCGACCAGACAACACATCAGTCCGGCCTGTTTCCACGTGGTCATCGATGGCCTCGTTTCTGCGCTGGTCGAGTGAGTCTGACCCCGAAGAGAAGGAAAGCTTGCCACCCGGAATTGCCCGCGAGTTCCCGCCCCGTCGAGGGTTCGGCCTGTTCGGTCGCCTCAGCCGCGTGCGCTTCAGGCACGCAGGGGGCCAAGTACAAGGATAGCAGAGCGGCAGCGGGTCGGCCCCCGCTCCTCCCCCCCCAAACGCGCGTTGCGGTCCGTGCGCGTATCTCTGCAAAATTTTGAGGGATTTGACGCAGGGAGCCCTTGCGTGTAGGGGCTGAATGCGTCAAGCTGCCTCGTGGGCGAGGTCGGTTTGGGGGGCCAAGGGGGGGGGAAGCTGTCACGAGCAGGGATCACTCGTTGATGTGGAAGGCTCGGTCACACCGATGGGCCATTGCCGCGATTGGCTTGATCTGCGCGTTGGGGCAGGTGCCGGCATCGGCTCAGGAGTCCCGGCCGCTCGTGTACGTCCTCCCGATCGAGGGCGTGATCGATCTCGGCCTTGCGCCCTTCGTCTCACGTGTCCTGGACGAAGCCGCGGCGGCCCGGGCCGCCGCGGTCATCCTCGAGATCAACACCTTCGGCGGGCGAGTCGACGCGGCGGTGCTCATCCGCGATGCGCTTCTCCGCGCCAAGGTTCCCACGGTTGCCTTCGTCAACAAGCGGGCGATCTCGGCCGGTGCGCTGATTACGCTGGCCGCTGAGAAAATCGCCATGGCCAAGGGCAGCACGGTCGGAGCCGCGACGCCCGTGCAGATGGGCGCGCCCGGGGCGCCGGCCCAGCCCGTCGCGGAGAAAACGGTCTCTTATATGCGGAAGGAGTTTCGCGCGACCGCCGAGAGCCGGAACCGTCCCGGGCTGATCGCGGAGGCCATGGTCGATTCCGACGTGGAGATCGAAGGCCTGGTTGCCAAGGGCAAGCTTCTCACCTTGACCACAAAGGAAGCGTCCGCGCAGAAGCTGGTCGACATCCAGGCGGACACGGTCGCCGAGCTTCTCGAGGCGCTCGACCTGTCGAACGCAGAGGTGCGGCGGGTGTCCGCGACCTGGGCCGAGGAGGTCGTGCGGTTTCTGACGCATCCGGTTGTCAGCTCCCTCCTCATGACCATCGGGATCCTTGGCCTGATCGTCGAGCTTCGCGTGCCGGGGTTCGGTCTGCCCGGCATCCTCGGCGTCACCAGCCTGGCGCTGTTTTTCTGGGGACACTGGCTCGTGCGCCTCGCGGGATGGGAGGAGCTTTTGTTGCTCGGGATCGGCCTGCTCCTGCTCGCCCTGGAGGTCTTCGTGATTCCGGGGTTTGGGGTCGCCGGGGTCCTGGGTTTGCTCGCGCTCGTCGGGGGGCTCGGATTGAGCCTCATCGGCACCGGCGCCACCTGGTCCATCGTCATGGCGGCGGTCGGCCGGACGGCGCTGTCCCTCGTGCTGGCCATCCTGGTCGCGCTGGTCCTGCTGCGTTACCTCGCGGGGAGCCCGTTCGGGCAGCGGCTCGTGCTCAAGGAGGAGCTGGCCGCCACGGAAGGCTACGCCTCGGCTCCCGAGGCCGACCGGCGTTGGCTGGGTAAGCGCGGAACCGTCGTTTCGCCTTTGCGACCCGCCGGGATCGCGCAGCTCGACGGTGAGCGGGTCGACGTCGTGTCCGAGGGCGGATTCATCGACACGGGGGATGCCGTCGAAGTGACCCGTGTGGACGGCAACCGCGTTGTTGTGCGGAGGGCTGCGACCTCATCGGAAAGGAGTGAGCCATGAGTGGAGATGATGCTCAAGTGTTCGGGGTCCTCGGCCTCCTCGCCCTGGTACTCGGCGCCCTGGCGCTGCTGATGTTCTTCATTCCGATCCCCCTCTGGATCGCCGCCTGGGCCTCGAAGGCCTACGTCGGGCTGCTGACCCTGATTGGCATGCGTTTCCGCCGCGTGCCCCCGGGAACGGTTGTGAACGCGCACATCAGCGCCGTGAAAGCCGGGTTGGACATACCCGTCAACGATTTGGAGGCCCATTACCTGGCCGGCGGCAATGTGGTGCGGGTCGTGAATGCCATGATCTCGGCGGACAAGGCCAACATCCCGTTGCCGTTCAAGCGGGCAGCAGCCATTGACTTGGCGGGACGTGATGTCCTGGAGGCTGTCAAAATGTCGGTGATTCCCAAAGTGATCGAGACGCCACGCGTCGCGGCCGTGGCCAAGGACGGCATCCAGCTCATGGCTATCTCACGAGTGACCGTCCGGACCAATCTCGACCGTCTGGTTGGAGGGGCAGGCGAGGAGACCGTGATCGCAAGGGTGGGGGAAGGCATTGTCAGCACCATTGGCTCCGCTCAGCGGCACAAGGACGTGCTGGAGAACCCTGATCACATTTCCAAGCATGTTCTCTCCAAGGGGCTGGACGCAGGAACGGCCTTCGAGATCCTGTCGATTGACATCGCGGATGTGGATGTGGGTGAGAACATCGGCGCCAAGCTCCAGATCGACCAGGCCAACGCCGACAAGCAGATCGCGCAGGCCAAGGCCGAAGAGCGGCGGGCCATGGCGGTTGCCCTGGAGCAGGAGATGCGCGCCAAGGTCGTCGAGGCCGAGGCAGAGGTGCCGCGCGCCATGGCCGAGGCGTTTCGCAGCGGCAACCTCGGGATCATGGACTACTACCGGATGAAGAACGTGCAAGCCGATACGGCGATGCGTGACTCCATCGCCGGAGGCGAGGAGTCGGGCAACAAACCATGACGGACTGGTGGCGATGGAACCCTACATCTATCTCGCGCTGTTTCTTCTCGTAGCCGTGGGCAGCCTCGTCTTTCGTTGGTTTAAGGCGCAGGTCGAGAAGGCGCCCACGGATCACCTCGAACCCGGCCCCTGGATGCCTCCCCATCGTCCGGCCAAAGTGACCTCCGCGAAGCCGCCCGCCGCTGCCGGAGACCTCCCTCTCACCGGACCGCCGCGCCGCGCACCCTCCGCCGGGCCCTCTCCCCTCCGAGGCCAGCCCCCGGCGCGCCTGGCTGCCGGCGGCAGCGTGCCGGACCTGCGACGGGGCATGGTCTGGATGACGATCCTGGGTCCTTGCCGTGGGCTGGAGCCGCCGGGGCGCATCGCGGCGGGCGGCACCACTGGGGACAAAGCTTCGCGGTCATGAAGCCGCGACACCACACGCGACCTCGTTCCGATGCCCGTGCACAACTCCGACATCGCCGCCATACTCTCTAGGCTGGCTGACCTCCTCGAAATCGAAGGCGCCAACCGTTTCCGCGTACGGGCGTATCGTACGGCAGCGCGTGCGATCGAGGGGCTTCCCTCCAGCGTCGCAAGCCTGGTGGCGGACAAGAAGGACCTCACCGAGCTTCCCGGTATCGGCGAGGACCTCGCTGGCAAGCTCAAGGAAATCGTCGAGACCGGTCGGCTCTCGCTGCTCGATGAGGTGACCGCGCGGACGCCCGGGGAGCTCGCCGAGCTGGCACGCCTCCCCGGCTTGGGCCCGAAGCGGGTCAAGGTTCTCTACGACCAGCTCCATATCCAGTCGCTCCAGGATCTCGCCCAAGCGGCCCAGGGCGGGAGGGTTCGCGAGCTGGCCGGTTTCGGGAAAAAGACCGAGGACAACATACTCGCGGAGCTCGGCCGCCATCGCCAAAGCGAGCAGCGGATCAAGCTGATGGTGGCGGAGGAGGTCGCGGAGCCCTTGCTCGCTCATCTCAGAAAAACTGGCGGCGTCAAGCAAGCGATCATCGCGGGCAGCTATCGCCGCCGGCGCCAGACTGTGCGTGATCTGGACATCCTGGTAACCTGCAGGAAGTCGGCTGATGTCATGAAACGCTTCGTCACCTATGATGACGTGGACCAGATCGTCTCACAGGGGGCGACACGCTCGACGGTCGTGCTGCGGTCCGGCGTGCACGTGGACCTGCGCGTGGTGCCGGACGAGAGCTACGGGGCAGCCTTGCAGTACTTCACCGGCTCGAAGGCGCACAACATCGCCCTCCGCACGCGCGCCGTGAAGCGCGGCCTCAAGGTCAACGAGTACGGGGTGTTTCGCGGGGAAAGGCGCGTCGCCGGCGCGACCGAGGAGAAGGTCTACGAAGCCATCGGGTTGCCCTACATCGAGCCGGAATTGAGGGAGAACCGGGGCGAGATCGAGGCGGCGGCCAAGAGGAAGCTCCCGCGGCTGATCACACGTAACGACCTGCGGGGCGACCTCCATTGCCATACGAAGGCCAGCGACGGACATGCCACGATCGAGCAGATGGCAAAAGCCGCCCGTGATCACGGGTACGGCTATGTGGCCATCAGCGACCACACCCAGCACGTCACGGTCGCGCACGGCATGGACGCGAAGCGGTTTGCCAAGCATCTTCAAGACATCGAGCGGGTGAACGAGCGTCTGGACCGCATCACGGTTCTGAAATCGGCCGAGGTCGATATCCTCGAAGACGGCTCCCTGGATCTCCCCGACGAGATCCTGATGGAATTAGATCTCGCCGTCTGCGCGATCCACTCCAAGTTCAATCTGTCGCGCGCCAGGCAAACGGAGCGTGTCATCCGGGCGATGGATAGCCCCTACTTCACCATCTTCGCGCACCCGACTGGTCGGCTCGTGAACGAACGCGAGCCCTACGAGATCGACCTGGAGCGCATCATGCTGGCGGCCCGCGAGCGGGGCTGCTTTCTCGAGGTCAACGCCCAGCCGGTCCGGATGGATCTCTCCGACGTGCACTGCAAGATGGCCAAGGACATGGGCCTGAAGGTGGCCGTCTCGACCGACGCCCACAGCACGACCGATTTTGAGCTCATCCGGTTCGGGATTGACCAGGCGCGGCGAGGCTGGCTGGAACCGAAGGACGTGCTCAATACACGCACGTGGGCCAACCTAAAGAAGCTGCTCAAGAGGAAGTGAACGGTGAAACGTGAAAAGTGAGCAGCGGAATCATCCCTCCTCACTTTTCACTCTTCACTCCTGAGGCTGCTGTTCATGTTTCCTTTTCTCGGCAAACCGATCACGCTGTTCAAACTGCTCGGGTTCAAGGTCCAGATCGACCTGAGCTGGGTGTTTCTCGCGCTCCTCGTCACCTGGAGCCTGGCCGAGGGCTTGTTTCCTCAGCTGTATCAGGGGCTCTCCCCAGGCACCTATTGGTGGATGGGCGTTGCAGGCGCAACGGGCCTGTTCGCATCGCTCATCTTCCATGAGCTGTGCCATTCCCTCGTCGCACGACGCTACGGAATCCCGATGAAAGGAATCACGCTGTTCATCTTCGGGGGAGTGGCGCAGATGGATGAAGAGCCCCCCAGCGCCAAGTCGGAGTTTCTCATGGCGATCGCCGGACCCCTGGCGAGCATCGGACTGGCCGCGAGCATGTACCTCGCGCTGCACGCCGGCAAGATCCTGCAGCTCCCCCTCCCCGTTGTGGGAGTTGTGGCTTACCTGAGCTTCGTCAACGGCCTGCTCGCGGCGTTCAATCTGATTCCCGCCTTTCCCCTCGACGGGGGCCGGGTGCTTCGGGCCCTCCTGTGGAGATGGAAGAACGACATTCGGTGGGCCACCCGCCTAGCCTCCACCGTCGGAGCAGGCTTTGGCCTCATGTTGATCGCGCTCGGCGTGGTCAACCTCCTGATGGGCCGCCTCGTGCTGGGTATCTGGTGGGCGCTGATCGGCATATTCCTCCGCTTTGCCGCCAAGGCGTCCTATTTCCAGCTCCTGTCCCGCGAGGTCTTCGAAGGCGAACCGATCCACCGTTTCATGACCCCCAACCCGGTTTCGGTTCCAGCCGACCTTTCAGTGCAGGAATTCGTTGAGCAATACGTCTACACTCATTTACACGACGTGTTTCCGGTGATCCAGAACTCGTCCCTCATCGGGCTTCTGAAAACCAACGCGGTCTCGCAGATCCGGCAACTCGACCGGCAGCGTCGAACCGTGCGAGATCTCATGATCCCCCGATCGCCGGAGAACACCATCGCCCCGGACACCGATGCCGTCAAAGCCCTCTCGATCATGAAACGGACGGGGAACAGTCGGCTGCTGGTGGTCGATGGTGACCGGCTCGTCGGCATCCTTGCGCTCAAGGATATGTTGAAGTTTCTTTCCCTCAAGGTCGACCTGGAAGGGATTCACTAGCGGGCACTTTGGTACCTGAGCTTTCCGCGGACGAGGCCTTGCGGCGCGACGCCTCCGAAGCCGTGGGACGAGAGAATCGCCTCACCCCAGCCGGACGGAACTGCTAGGTTTGCATGAGCTGTCGGGCAAAAGGACGTGAAGTGTATGGGCTTGGCGGAACATGGCCGTCAGCAACGGAATACAGGCAGATTTTGAAACGGTCCGGTCGCGGTTATTTACCGATCGCCGGCAGCTCTCCGGTGGGGGCTTTGGTAGCATTTTCGTAGGTGCGGAGCGCCTCGGGCATCGCGGCCTGCAGGTCGGCGATCCGCGTGCCGTGACTCGGGTGGGTCGACAGGAACTCGGGCGGCTGCTCGCCGCCGAGCTTTTCCATTCGCTGCCAGACTTCCACGGCTGCACGAGGGTCGTAGCCGGCCTGCGCCGCGAGGAGCAGGCCGATGTAGTCCGCTTCGGACTCATGCTGCCGGCCAAACGGCAGGATCACGCCGACCTGGGCGCCGAGCCCCAGCGCCTGCATCACCTCGGGGCTCGACCCGGCGACTTGGGCACCCGTGAGGATGAGCTGCGCGACGATCCCCTGGCTCATGCGCTCGCCGCCGTGGCGCGCCAGGGCGTGGACCACTTCGTGCCCCATGATCGCCGCGAGGCCGGCCTCGTTCCTGGCCGCGGGAAAGATGCCGGTATAGACCGCGATCTTCCCGCCCGGCAGCGCGAAGGCGTTGAGGGTCTTGTCGTTCTTGATCACCGTCACGCTCCAGTCGAACTGCTGCGCAAGCTCCTTGTACTTCGACTGCTTGGCCGCGGCGATGATCCGCTCCGCGACACGCTGGACCGGATCCACCTCGCGCGGATCCTTCGAGATGCGGTTCTTGGGGTCCTTCAAGACCTCCTGGTAGGCCTGCGCGCCGAGCTGCATCTCGTAGCCCGCCGACGTCAGCAGGAGCTGCCCGCGCTCCGTATAGGGGTTGGTCGCGCAGCCCGCGATAAGGGTACAGGCGAGCACGACTGGACACAGCCATCCTGTCCTGCCTACGATTCGTGGCATGGGCTCCGCTCCGGTGATCGACGGTCATGAAGCGCGGCAGAGGCATCATGAACAATTCGACCGGCGGAAGCAACACTTTGCCTTCCCCTCCTGCGCAAAAAGAGGGGAAGATAAGAAGGCCTTACGGCGTTTTCAGACTTTGGAAGACCGCGGGATTCTGCTTTCCGCCCACCGTCAGGACGCCGATCGCACCCTTGGCGACGCGGAAGATGCTATGGTCCACCAGCACGAGCGTGGCGGGCACGTCGACCGTGAACTCGACGATGGCTGAGCCGGCCGAGGGGACGAGCGTCGTCTGGACGTTGTGGTTCACCGTGCCATCGAGCGCGCCCTCGACATAGACCCTGTCGAAGATCTCGCCGATGATATGGAACGACGATGCTCCGTTCGGCCCGATGTTCCCGAAGTAAATCCGAACCGTCTCCCCGACCTTGGCGGTCAGCTCCCCGCCCATGAGCGCCCCTTCCCGGCCATTGAAGAAGACGTAGTCCGGATGCTCCGCGAGACCCTTCTCCATCGACAGCTCCAGCACATTGAGTGGCCCCGAAGGCTTGGTGAAGAACTCGCTCTGCATGACATAGTATTCGCGGCCAACCGCCGGCAGCCCACCCTCCGGCTCGACGAGAATCATCCCGTACATCCCGTTGGCGATATGCGCGGGAATGCTCGGCACCGGGGAGGCGCAGTGGTAGATGTAGAGACCCGGCGCCAGGGCCTTGAAGGCGAAGACGGCCTCCTGGCCCGGCGAGACGAGGCTGACCGCGGCGCCGCCGCCCGGACCGTTGACCGCGTGCAGATCGATATTGTGCGGGAACACGCTGTCCTTGTGGTTCTTGAGATGCAGTTCGACGGTGTCGCCGACTCGCACCCGAATCATCGGCCCGGGAACCGTCCCATTGAAGCTCCAGAACTTGTACTGCACCT
>JBFKNO010000042.1:0-14259 GCA_041629275.1 Nitrospiraceae bacterium | reverse complement strand
GGAGATACTCCGGCTCGACGATGGAGGGCACCGAATAGCCGCCTTTCCCCAGCCTGGCGCAGTTCACCTGGTCGCCGTCGTCGACCAGCACCAGCGGGCCGACCACGGAGCCGCCGTTCTCGGCGCGGACGTGGAGCTCTTCCCGAAGGGCCTCCAGCGACACCTCCAGGTCCTCGATCACGGGGTCCGATTCGTTCTGGGTGTCGAAGGTGTTCTCGTGGGAGTTCTTGATCGTGTGCTTGGTGCGGTAGTAGATCTCCCTGAGCGAGGTCGTGAGGTCGGCGCGCTGGAGCTCGGCCAGGGCGTCGGCCACGAGGACCGTCTGCATGAACTTCTTGGCCATGCCGACGTTGAAGAACGAGCGGGCCTGCTTGCGCTTGCCCATCTCGATCAGGCCCTTACGCTCGTTGAAATTCACGTTCTGAAGCGAGCGGATGGGGATGGCCAGCGTGGGATCCTTGCGGCGCTGCGCGGCCGTGATCACCGTGTCGGCCACCCCGACGAGCTTCTTCTCGACGACGCCGCTCTTCTTTCGCGTTGCTCGTGCCATGGCGTTCCCTACTTCTTGCCGCGCGTCGCGCGCGCCCGGGGTTTCGCGGCGGCCCGAGCCGCCTTCGTCCTGCCCGGGGGCGTCGGCTTGGCGTGCGGCTGCGAGTGACCGGCTTTGCCCTTCACCTCCTGCTCGGCCCGGCCGCGCCTGCGATCCGGCTTCGTGGTCTTGTCCACCTTCTTGGATTCCGCCTTGACGGCTTGCGCTTCCGCCGGCGTCTCTTCGCTCATCGTGGGCACGTCGCCCTCTGGTCCGTCCGCGGTGACGATGATCGAGTGCGGGAGGCCCTCCGGGCCGCCCCCCTTCTTCCCCAGGACCTCGTCCGTCTTCTCCCCGCCGGTCCGCGTCTGGGCGATCTTCTGGAGCTGCTCCTTGAGCTTCCTGGTGGGGAGCTTCCCGCCCTTCAGGCGGTTGCAGGCCTCGACGACCTCCTCGATGTAGAGCTCGAAGATGTTGCGCCGGCGAAACTCGCCCTTCGCGCGCTCGCGCCGCCTGAGAAAGGTCCCCAGCCGCCGGCCGCACTCCTGCAGGGCGAGCTTGATCTCCTTGCGGATCTCGTCGTAGTCGGCGATCGCTTCCTTGGATTCGCTCGTGAACGGGACCCAGACCGAGGCCACGTGGACGAAGAGCACCATCGGGCCCGCCGGCAGCGCGCCCCGCGACTGGGACACGCCGTACTTGCGCCAGCTCGTTTCGAGCACGGATTTGAACGTCGCGCAGCCGGACTGCTGGTAGAGCAGCGGGACGCGGTTCGCATAGCGGATGACGCGGGCCAGCTCGTTGTCGTCCCCCCGCTCCTCGCCCTCGGCGAGCGGCGCCTGCTCTTCTTCCTGGGTCCTCGCCGCCTCGTCCGGACCCTTGCCGTAGGCCAGACCCGCCTCGATCACGAAGGGGTTGCCGCGATAGACGGCCGGCGACCGGCTGACCGCCGTGTAGAACTCCCCCTTGATCTGCTTGTAGAGGCCGGAGAGGATCGCCTTCTCGCCGATCGGCGAGAGGCAGTTGGTCGGCGGCGCCATGATCTTCGTGGACTGGAGGGCCTTGTAGAGCGCCTCGGCGGACTGTCCATGGACGTCCCGGGGCTTCATGCGGGGGGAGAGGCCCGCCGCCTTGCAGATCTCGTCGGCCAGATTGGAGGACACGCGGCTGAAGTCGCTGGCCAGGAAGCCGGAGAGCCAGTGGCTCTTGCTGTCGTGCAGCATCTCCAGCAGCATGCCCAGCTCGATGCCGTAGGGATGCGGCTTGATCTCGCGGGGCGGCGGGGGCAGCTCGTGATAGGTCCGGGGGTACTCCTTCGTGTCTCCTTCCGGGGTGTGGTAGACGAGCTTGACGTGCGCGTTGGCGATGGAGGTCTGCTCGACGTACTCGTCGACCGAGGCCCGGCCCTTCTGGTAGCGGCCCTCGACCTCGATGGTCACCTGCGTGCCGCGGTGACTCTCCCACTCGATCTCTTTCTTTTCGAGAATCCGGGGCTCGTTCTTCTTGGTGTCGATCTGGACCTCGAAGTAGTGGGCGGGCGACCTCGCGCTGGTTCGGGAGATGATCCGGACGGGCTTGCCCGTCGTCAATTGGCCGTACATGCCGGCGGCCGAGATGCCGATCCCCTGCTGGCCACGGCTCATGCGCAGCCGATGGAACTTGGAGCCGTACAGGAGCTTCGCGAAGATGCGCGGAATCTGCTGGCGCACGATGCCCGGCCCGTTGTCGGTCACGGTGATCCGGAAACGGGTCGCCTGGCTCGGCGCGGGCGGCGACTCCCCGTTGTCGGCCACCTCCACCCTGACGACCACTTCCGGCAAAATGCCGGCTTCCTCGCAGGCGTCCAGGGCGTTGTCGACGGCCTCCTTGACGCAGGTGAGCAAGGCCTTGCGGGGGTTGTCGAACCCCAAGAGGTGCCGGTTTTTCGTGAAGAACTCGGAGACGGAGATCTCGCGCTGCCGCGCGCCCATCTCGACCGCGGACACGGTCGCCTTGGGCTGGGCAGCGGGCGGCTTGGCCTTCAGCGGCTTCGGTTTGGGCTTCACGCTGCGTTTTGCCATCTTGACTCTTGACGAGTCGCGCACAGGCGCATGATATCAGAGTCCGCGTCGAAAGGGATAAACGAAAACATAAAACCTGATATCGAGAGAACAGCTCGCAGGAAACTTTTCTCGTTCTCAGCCTGCCGTCTCGGTGATTTGTCTCTTGACAGGGGCGGGGAAGGACGGTAACAGCATGCGTGTTCTCAAGGTTGTTTTCTGACCATGACCGAAGGAGGAGGGATGGCGCGATCACAAGACCGGAGTTCTGCTGCCGGGGTGTCGGAACGAGTCGCGGTCAGGCGAGATGAGGAGGCGCGGCACCGGCTCCCGGCCGTCTGGGTTGGCCTGAGCCTGTGGGCGGCCGTGCTGGCTGGCTGCTCGTCGATCCCGCAGGTGCCGACCGAACACATCGTCATGGTCAACGGCCGGGGCAACCCCGTCGACCCGACGGGGAACATCGGCTGCTCCGAGGAGCCTGCGCCATGCAAGGGGTCACATTTCTGGCTGACCGCGTATCCTGAGGTCAGCCGGGACCGCTACGCCGCCTATCTCTCCGAGCTGTTCGAGGCAATGAAAGAGCGGGCGCCTGTCGTCAACGGCAAGAGACGCGTCCTCATATTCGTCCACGGCGGATTGAACACGCAGGTCGGCACCATCGAGCGGGCCGCCACCCTCCACGGGACCATCCTCGAGGCCGGATATTTCCCCGTGTTCGTCAATTGGCAGTCTTCCCTGTTCTCCAGCTACCTGGACCACCTCCTTTACGTCAGGAAGGGAGAGGACCTCGGCGTGCTGGGCACACCGCTTGCGCCCTTTTATCTGCTGACCGACCTCGTACGAAGCGTGGCTCGCGCGCCCGTTGTCTGGTCTTTCCAGCTCTGGAACGACATGCGGAGCCTCCCCTTTCTCACGCCTCCGTCGCAAACCGATGCGAGGCGTATCGCGGAGGACGTCAGGGCCGAGGGGGTGATCGACTTGGGCGAGGGAGCTGACGAGCGGGGCAATCTGGAGATGGTCTTGTCCGGGTTTTCCTGGCTCGTGACGCTTCCCACGAAGCTGTTGACCGCCCCCTTCATCGACGCCTTTGGGAAGAGCGCCTGGGACATCATGCTGCGCCGTACGGACCTGCTGTACCATACCGACGGCGAATTCTCGACGGAGTCGGACGTCGCCAAGGTGGCGCATCAGGGACAGGGCTACCAGCACGTCCAGGCAAACGGTGGGCTCTCGATCTTCATGCGCCGCTTCCAGCAGGAGATCCTGCAGAACGGCGGGGCAGACGCCTGGGACGTGACCCTGGTGGGGCACAGCATGGGCACCATCGTGCTCAACGGCCTGATCCGCGACTTTGGCGAGCTGCCGACAGGCCCCATGCCCTTCAGCCAGATCGTGTACATGGCGGGGGCCGCCACGATCAAGGATTACGAGGACAGCGTCTTCCCGTACCTGACCAAGAACCAGGCGGCGCAGTTCTACCATTTGACCTTGCAGGTGCGCGCCGAGGTCCGCGACCGGTGGGAGCTGATCCGCTACGTGGACCTTCCGCCGCGAGGGTCTCTGCTCGTCTGGGTGGATGAATTCCTGTCTACTCCGGGGACAGCGGACGAGCGCACCCTCGGGCGCTTCACCAACCTGATGGTCGCACTCCACAACACGCCGGAGGCACTGCGAGACCGCATTCACATCAAGGAGTTTAATGCCGGCGCGAGCGTGCGAGAAACCGACCCGCAAAAACACGGCGATTTCTCGGCTCCCTTTACGTTCTGGAAGTCGGAGTGCTGGCAGCCGGGGAGGCCGAGCTCACCAGCCTGCCACGCGTCGCGCTAGCGCATCGGCCTGCATGAGGGAGGCAAGGGTGCCAGGGCGCCCTCCACGAGCACCCGGAGGCATGGGTGCTCGTCTCCTCACCGTGCGGGGCCTCGCGGTGCCTTGGGGCGCCACGGCGGGAGGCGCTGGCTCGTTCTGACCACCCTGCCCTTCCACATCGTGCCGCCCCTGAGCCAGGCGCGAGCCAGGCCGACGATCACGATCACGATGAAATTCGCGTAGGAGAGGGGCATGAGGAGCGTGTCCTTGATCGCGGGGCCGACCTGCTGCCGAGCAAGAGCCAGGAGCGTGAGCCCCGCGAGCACCTGGAGCAGGCTGACCGCCACACCGACTCCGTCAAGATCGACGAGGCCGGCGGCAAGGCCCACCCAGGGCCCGATCCAAAAGAGCGACAGGAGCGCCGTCGCCACGAGGAGGGCCAGGCTGCCCCAGAAGGGCCCGAGGACCGTCCAGCTTCCATTCACCGTGCTGCGGGACCAGCCGCCAAACGCATCGGTGAAGTCTCGATACATGGTTGTCGTGAGGGCACCCCGCCCGTCGATGAGCAACGGCACCCACCCCTCCATCTTCGCGAGGTAGCCGAGCGAGACATCGGTGCTGGAGTATCGACGGACCGCGGCGTGCGTGCCGATCGACAGGTAGGCCTTGCGCGAGAACAAGACGTATTGCCCGTTCACGAGGCTCTGGCGGGATCGCGGGCGGCTCCAGGACTTCGGGTCCACGAACATGAAGATGTAGGCGAACACGGCCAGGTTGGCCAGATAGGCGCCGAAGGTCGGGTTGCGCTGGTCGCCGACGACCGTGGCGAATCCCGCGTCGGAGTGGAGCACGTGGGCCATCACGCCGGACAGCAGAGGCGGGGCGTGCTCGGTATCCGCGTCGGTGAACAGGAGCCATTCGCCCCGGGCCCGGCGGTAGCCCTGATCCAGTGCGTGGGCCTTGCCCATCCAGCCCTCGGACACCGGCTCCCCGCGCACGACGTGGAGGCGGGAATCCGCGGCGGCGAGGCGGGAGGCGATCGCGGCCGTCTCGTCCTCCGAGCAGTCATCGACGAGGATGACCTCGAACCGCGGGTAGTCTTGCGCGAGGAGCGAGCGCAGACAGGCCTCGATATTCCGGGCCTCGTTCCGGGCGGGGACGATGATCGAGACGAGGGGGACTTGCTCCGGCAGCGCGGGTGCACGGACCACGGTTGGAGGAGGCCGGCTCGGCTGGCGGGACCAGCGCAAGAGGACGATGATCCAGAAGAGCGCGGCCGAGGCCACCGCTGATGATGTCACATCGTGAAACTCCATGACCACGCGACCCTTGCCCGCCCCTTTCTTTTTACACCCGCTTCCCCTACCATGATCGCTCATGGCGGAGAAGAAAGCCAGAAAACCCAAGACGGCGGGAGGCGCGCGGCGCCGGCGCAAGCCCGCCGGCACGTCCGTGGGCCTGACCGCCCGCGAGCTTCAGGCCGCCGCCCCTCCCGGGGAGGTCGCCACGCTGCACCGGTCGATCGAGGACGACGGGGGCCAGGCGCTGGCCACCTACCGGGAGCCCTATGGCGGGCGCTGGGTCGTGCTGGCGGCGCTCCCGATCGAGATCGTCGAGCCGACGCCGTATCAACGCAATCTCTCGGACACCCACGTCCGGCGCCTCGAGGGCGTGATCGGAAAGATCGGACGCTTTCTCGATCCGATCATCGCCGTCCGGGCGAGGGACGACGGCATGGCCAAGTACTGGACGCCCAACGGCCACCACCGTCTCTCCGCCATGCGCACGCTCGGCGCGAAGAGCATCATTGCCATCGTCGTGCCGGAAGCGGCGGCGGCCTATCAGATCCTCGCGCTGAACACCGAAAAGGCCCACAACCTTCGCGAGAAGGCTCTCGAGGTCATCCGGATGTACCGGGAGCTGGCGCGGCTGGACGACGCCGACGAGGAGACCTACGCGCTGGAGTTCGAGGAGCCCGCCTTGATCACGCTCGGGCTCTGCTATGAGGAGCGGCCTCGCTTCAGCGGCGGCGCGTACCATCCGGTGCTGAAGCGCGCGGATGCCTTTCTCAAGCAGCCCCTGGGGGCGGCCCTAGGCCTTCGCGAGCGGCGGGCGAAGACGGTCCTGCACCTGGACGACCTCGTCGTCCAGCAGGTCGAGGCGTTGAAGAAGAAGGGGCTCACCAGCCCGTATCTGAAGAGCTTCGTCGTGGCCCGCGTGAACCCGGTCCGGTTCCGGCCGAAGGACGCCGCGCCGCTGTCGTTCGACGAGGTGCTCGCGCGCATGACCACGGCCGCGGGAAAGTTCAACGCCGACAAGATCAAGATGGAGGATCTGGCCAGGTCCGGTGGGGCGCCGGAGGAGACGGATTAACGGTATCAGTCATAAAGTTATATGGAGGTCATGATGGGATTGGCGGACAATAAATGCGTGCCGTGCAGGGGCGGTGTGCCGCCCATGGAAAAAGCAAAGGCTGACGAGATGGTGAAGCAGCTCGCCCAGGGGTGGTCGCTGAACAAGGACGGGCACCTGGAACGGCTGTACACCTTCAAGAACTTCGCTCAGGCGCTCGAGTTCGTGAACAAGGTCGGGGCGGTCGCCGAGGAGGAAGGGCACCATCCGGATCTGTACCTCGCCTGGGGCAAGTGCAAGGTCGAGATCTGGACGCACAAGATCAACGGCCTGACCGAGAGCGATTTCTACATGGCCGCCAAGGCCGACCGGGCCTTCGAGCCGTTCAAGACGGCGGTGGCCTAGCTGCCTGCCGGCGGGGCGATGGCCGAGCCCATCGTCCCGCCCCGTTTCCGCCTGGGCCCCATCTGCCGGCGCGGGCCGTTCGGCACTGGACGGGTCTTGGCGTCTGCGCTACACTGCGCCCCCTGTGCCCCGATATCCTCGGACGGTACGCATTCACACTGATCGCGTTGAAGGAAGGCTGAGCGGGTTGCGCGCCATGACTGTTCAGAGGGCTGTCTGGCTGCTGAGCCTTATGGTGGCATGCCCGTCTCCAGCCACCGTGCTGGCCGATCCGAACCTCGACTACCAAGGGCGCGGGCATTACTACGAAGGGGTCAAGGCCAACCCAGTCGCCGGGGAGGATGTCCACCTCATCTCCGTCCTCGCGGACTACCGTGAAGACATGCCTCCCGTCCCGCCCTACCCGGACCGCCTCCGGCTGAGATTCTACCTGCCCGAGAAGACCGACGTGGCCATCACGGTGCGGGAGCTCGACTTCGACACGTTCTATTGGCTGGATCGCGTACAGCCGCAGCGGGACTGGATGCGAGGGTACGACAACGAATTTTCATGGGCCACCACGCCAGTCATTCGGCAGCTCGAGGTCGACCCGCACGATCTCGGCGTGCTCGTGAGGCTCGGGTACAAGGCGCCGAGATCTGTCGAGCACGTCGCGCCTGCCATCCTGTACCACTCGCAGCCGCCCGAGCGGGTTGGTGCCTATGTCTTCACCCTGAAGGTCGGCAGCGATGCCCGCGTCACGTGTTCAATACTGCGAGAGGGCAAGACGGAGCGGCTTCTTCGCAAGGTCCTCCCGAGGGTCCACGGGGGACGCCCCTTCACGGTTCGGTGGGATGCGTCGTCCGCTGAGCCCGGCGCGTACAAGCTCGTCATCACGGGGTATCTCCTCGACACGAGCAAACGGCTCAATCAAGACGTCCAGTTCTATCATCACCCTCAGGTCCGCTAACCAGGCTGCGCGCTCGTGGCGTCCCGTCGCAGACTTGCCCTGACCCTGCTTTTCCTGGCGCTTCCCACCGCCCTCGTGGTGTTGGCCGTGGTTGCGCTCATGGCCGTGCGGATCACGACCAAGGTCGAGGTGACCTTGCACGCCAATGCCGTCTGGTTCGAGATCGGTGAGTTGGCTGAGGAGTGGGTGAAGCTGACCAGCCCTGCCAGTGTCAGCTCGCTGGGCGTCGAGCGGTTTGGCGAGATGACGTACGAGCCGGAGCGGCTGGAGATCGGCGATTGGGAACAGTATGACTTCGTGACGGACCGATTTGCTGATGATGCCTGGAAGCCTCTGACTGTGGAGAGCCGACGCATCACGATGACCGCCTTCAGCCCTGACATCCCGGCGACCGCGACCATTCAAGCCGGGGTCGGCGAAGGTGCGTCGCCTCTTCAGGTTGACCCTCTGCGGGTCATCACGGGGACATCCGTGTCCCTGCAGGTGTCAGGTGAGAACAATCAGGCCGGGACGGTCAAGCTCGCTGGGCTTGGCCGAGACCCGATCTACCTCAAAGCTTTTGATCCCGTGCAGATTGCGACCGATGAGGTGCGACTGGCTGGCGTCGTCGCATCGCCGTCGAGTCGAGAGGAGACCTCAGTGTATCGGGTCTGGCTCGCGGAACAGGATCCGAAAATTGAGGTGACGAGCCGATCCGGATCCCTCGTGCTCAACCTCCGCTTCGACCGGGAAGAGACACCACGACTTTCTTTCGATGCCCATGTGCCCCTGCGCGCCATTCGGTTCAGCACCGTGGTGGAAGGGAGGCCGAAAACGACCTTGGTTGCGGGAACGACGGGCAAGATCCGATACGTCGGCTATCCCAGTCTCGACGTGGCCTCCTTCGAGGAGCCCGACTTCATCGGGCTCCGGCCAGACATCGAGGAGGGGTTCTGGTTGAAGAAGCTCGCCTGGGAAGCCGACTCTCCAGGAATGCGGGTCGAGCTGGAGGGCGCGGTGGAGCATCTCCGGACGGGGACCACGCAGGCGCCCCGAGACCGCCTGCTGACCGCCTTCGATGCCCTGTGGCATAGCCCCAAGCTCATGATTCTGTTCAGCATAGTGCTCTGGGTCTTCCCAACGAGCCTTGGCGCCTATCGCCTGTACAGGGAGATCACGGCGTGATCCCCATATCCTCCTGTGCGGTTGATCTTCGATACTGTGACCTGCTGTAATGCCCCTCCATGAGGAAGAAACGATGACAGGAAAAACCGGACGAGGAGCCTTTTTACTGATCTTGCTGGCCGCGCTCATCTCGGCCACGCCGGCCCTGGCCTCCGACGAGCTCAAGGCCGGCGTCGTGAAAGTGATCGCGTCGGTCGAGGGCAAGACCAGGGTCGGGACCGGCATCATCGTCCGCGTGGAGCACGATGCGGTCCACGTGGTGACGGCCTCCCATGTGATCGAGGGCGACCCCCGGCCCCAGGTGGAATTCTTCACGAGGCCCAACCGCCCGCTCGCGGCGCGGGTCGTCGGGCTCGAAGGCGGCGATCCCAGGGGGCTGGCCGCGCTGCTGGTGGAGGGGGAGCTGCCCTCGGGGTTGAAGGCCCTGACACTCGATCCGTCCGTCCAGGTCAGCGGCGGCGAGGCGGTCACGCTCATCGGGTTCCCGCGCAAGCTGGGGACGGCCTGGGCGGTCACGACGGGGAGCATCAGCGGCCTGCGCGGCCGCGACATCACCCTGCAGGCTCCCGCCGATGAAGGAAATTCCGGCGGGCCGCTCATCCTGGATGACAAGGTCGTCGGAGTCATCACGGAGAGCCGCGGGTCGTTCGCCTACGCGGTTCCGGCGATCATCGCGCAGTTCGCGCTCTCCTCCTGGGGGATCAAGCTCGCCCAGGCCCCTGCCGCGCCGGCTCCATCCGAGCCCGGCCCCGCCGGGGACCCCGAGCTGAGGGAGCTGGAGCGGCTGGAGGCGGCGATCAGGGAGGGCGGAGGCGGGACGGAGCCCTCGCCGCCCAGGCATGTTCCCGCGCTGGATGTCACCGGGCTCTGGTCCCACGCGACCAACCCGACCCTCTCCTACGCCTTCGAGCAGCAGGGAGACCGGGTGACCATGGCCGAGATCACGACGACGATCATGGGCAGCGTCGTGACCGCGCAGGGCGAGGGCCAGGTGATTGGCCGCACGCTGCGCATCGGCTACATCACGTCGGTCGGGACCAGCGGCCAATCCGTCGTCATGGTGTCCGAGGACGGCGAGTCGATGAGCGGCACGTTCACCGACAGCGTGTCCGGGATGTCGCTACCGATCGCGCTCTCGCGATCCTCGAGAGAGCTCCCCGGCGCGGTGGCCCCTGGCGCAGGCGGCATGTTCCCATAGCGCGGCGTCTGGAACACTCGGTGAGCAATGCCGCCGCCTGCGCCCCCTCACCCCAGCCCTCTCCCCCCAGGGGAGAGGGAAAAGGATCAGCGGATGAGGTGATCGACGATGACGAACGCACCGGGGCGTCGCCGATGAAAGCGCTGGTGCTCGGCGCCAGCGGGCAGCTCGGGGCGAATCTCGTGCGCGCTCTGGTCGAACAGGGCGACGAGGTCCGGGCCCTCCTGCGGCCGAGCAGCCACACGCGGACCCTCGAGGGCATTCCTCTGGAGCGCCTCACTGGGGACCTGGGCGGCGCCGAGTCGCTCGCGCGGGCCTGCGACGGGATGCGCGTCGTCTATCACTGCGCCACGTACTATCCTCCCCACACGGTCCCGGTCGAAGCGGCGAAGAGCCAGGCGCTTCGCGAGACCGGACACGTGCTGGACGCGGTCCGCCGCGCCTCGGTCGAGCGGCTCGTCTTCGTCAGCACCCTCACGACGATCGGCTTTCCCAAGGACCCGACCCGTCTCGCCGACGAGACCTGCCCGTTCTCCACCACCTATACCGACAATGCCTACCTCATGGCCAAGGCCGCGATGGAGGACGCCGCGCTGGCCGCGGCGAAAGACGGGGTTCCGGTGGTCGTGGTCAATCCCACCAACTTCTTCGGTCCCTATGACAGCAAGCCATCGAGCGGGACGCTGATCCTGATGATCGCGAAGCGGCTCATGCCTGGCTACATCCAGGGAGACGTGAACGTGATCGACGCGCGCGACGTCGCGGCGGGGATGATCCGCGCCGCGGCGCGGGGCAGGATCGGAGAGCGCTACATCCTGGGCAACTGGAACACTACGCAGAAGGACCTCAACGAGCTGATCGCGAGGGTGGTCGGCGTGTCGCCTCCCTTGTTTCCCGTGCCCTTTGCGCTCGCGCGCCACGGCTCGAAGCTGGGGGACTGGGCGTCGAGGACGATTCTGCGGAGGCCGGCGCCGGTGCCGGGCTTCTTCGTGGAGATGCTCCGGCACATGCAGCAGTACGACTGCTCGAAGGCGATCCGGGAGCTGGATTACCCCCGCAGCCCGGTCGAGCAGGCAATCCGCGATGCGGTGACGTGGTTCAGGGAGAACGGGTATCTGCCGCCCACGTAAGTAGAGTGGTCATCAGCCGAGCACGCACACGTGCGTCATGAACGTTCAGGTCTTGTAGATGCGCCATCTCATGGCGCCTCCCCCCGGCAGCATGAGATGCTGCAGCTACAAACAGATGGCATTTTCAGAGCAATCCATCGTCATTCGGCAGACTACAGCGCGTCATTCGTCACACGTCAAGCGTGAAGACGTGAACCTGGTGCTTTGCGCCTGACGGTTGACGAACTTGTCCATGGTTACATGGACAGCTTTTTCGCCACGTTTCTCATCTGGACTCCATGGACCAGTGAGGCGCCGCCCCTGATGGCGCAGGCGACATGGACGGCCTCGGTCATCTCCTCCATATTGGATCCCTTCTCCAGGCAGCCCTGCGTGTAGGCGTCGATGCAGTAGGGGCATTGGACCGCGTGGGCGACGCCGAGCGCGATGAGCGCCTTCTCCCGCTCGGTCAGGGCACCCTCGGCGAAGACGGCGTCGTAATAGGCGCTGAACTTCTCCCAGAGCGCCTTGTTTCCCTCGCCCATCTCAGAAAACTTCGGCAAATCAGCCGGATGATAGTAGGTCTCCATAGACGAGCTCCTTATCCAACGGTGAGCGCGGAGCGGTGCTGCCGACTTGGCCTGGAACGAACGACGAGTGTTATTCCTCAGAGCAATGTCATGTTGATATCGGCTTCTACTGGAGTAGCGGCGCCATCTTATGGCGCCAGTTCGAGCAGCATAAGATGCTGCAGCTACACAGGAAACCGGGTTCACGTGTCAACTATTTCGGGCTCCCGGTACTAGCTCCTCGTTCCGCGCTCCTCGCTCAGCGCTCTCTTACGCGTTTCCCGGCCGGTCGGGCTCGACATCGGTGAGCAGCTTGGTGAAGCGGCCGCCGACGATCCCCGCCACCTGCGCCATCAGATCGGTCACTTCCTTCCATTCCTCGGGCTTCAGGTCGTGCTTGAGCTGGGGGTGAATGGCCCATTGCGCGTTGACCTGCTTGCCGTCGCGCACGACCATGACTTTCAGCAATTCGACATCTTTGATGGTGCCCGTGTCCCCGGCCGGGGTGGCTTCGGGATCAGGGCCCGGTGTCTGGCTCGACATAGGACGCCTCCTCTTTCTCCGCGGCGGCGGCATCTTACCGCATCCGTTCGTCCGGTGTACACGGGCGGGGCGAAAGACGCCGGGCGGAGGAGGCAGCCGGAAAGCCCCATTAACATTGACTCGCCCGCGCGCTGAACGGTAATATCATCAACTAGAATGATGATTCACCTGAAGGGGATGGTGGGTTCATGAACCAGCGAACCTTGCGGAAGACGCGCGAGCTCGAGTGGCGCCGGCAGGATCTGCTCGGCGCCGCGGAACGCCTGTTTTCGGAGAAAGGGTTTTTCAAGACCAGCATGGTCGAGATCGCGGAGGCGGCCGAGTTCGCGATCGGGACCGTGTATCAGTTCTTCAAGAGCAAGGACGAAATTTACATCTCCCTGATCGAAGCCAAGATGGAGGAGTTTGCCGCCCTCATCGATCAGAGGATCGCCGCCGCCTCCTCGGCCCGGGAGAAGCTCGAGGCGGTGGTCCGGACCAAGCTCGAATACTTCGAGCGGAACCGGAACTTCTTCCGCATCTACGTGTCCGAGTGGAGCGGGTTCGAATGGACCATGAAGAGCGCGTTCGGCGAACGCTGCTGGAAGCGCTACCAGGCCCAGCTCGACCTGGTGACCGATATGGTCCGCCTCGGGATCCGGCGAGGGGAGCTTCGCATGGTGGATCCCGCGGAGGCCGCGTACGCGCTTCACGGCATGCTGAACAGCACGATCTATCTCTGGATGCTGCAGGCGAAACCATCCAGCAAGCTCGCGCCCAAGGCGGATACGCTCCTCCACCTCTTTCTGCACGGCGTGAACAATCATGCACGGAACGGCGGCGCGAAGCGCGCTCGCTCGAGCCGGCGCACCGCGGCATCACCTTGAGTGGAGGGAGCGTTGAAGGGACTCTCTCGACGAGCATGCGCATGGGAAGACATGAACATGATGAGGCCTGATATCCGGCAATGGGCGCGAGTCGGTGGGCAATGGCTCGCCGGCCTGTGCCTGGTCGCCGCGGCCGGCTGCAGCGAGCAGCAAGCCGCGCAGACCCCTCCCAAGCCCCCGCCCGTCCCGGTGCGGGTGGCCACCGTCGAGCGGCAGGACGTGCGGCGGTCCGTGACCCTCGTGGGAACGGTCGAGCCCTGGAAGCGGAGCATGGTGGCGAGCGAGCTGGCCGGACGCGTCGTCGATTTTCCCGTCAAGGCGGGACGGCAGGTGCGGCGAGGCGACCTGCTCGCGCGCCTGGACACCGACACCTCGATGATCCAGCTCGAGTCAGCCACGGCCTCGCGGGCCGAATGGGTCGTCCGGCACGACCAGGCGAAGCTCGACCTCGAGCGGATCAGGGCGCTGTTCGAAAAAGAGGCCGTGACGAGAAAGGAACGGGACGACGCGATCTCCGAGGAGCTCGCCCTGCGCAGACGGTTGACGCAGCTCGATGCGGAGATCCGCCGCGTCCGGGACCGCATCAAGAAATCCCGCATCGTCGCCCCCTTCGACGGATGGATCATCGAGGAACATACGGAGATCGGACAGTGGGTGGAGGAAGGCGGACCGGTCGTGGAGATGGTGGACCTGTCGCGGCTGCAGGTGGAGGTCCCGGTGCCCGAGC
>JBFKNO010000041.1:0-14369 GCA_041629275.1 Nitrospiraceae bacterium | reverse complement strand
CCTGCGTTCGCAGGGATGACGGAGGGGAAAGACTGGATTCCTGCCCCTCCTTTGTAAGGAGGGGTTGGGGAGGCCTCTACCCCACCTGGCCTCCCCTTACAAAGGGGAGGGAAAGGGAGGCGAGCAGCGCCGCCGGTCTGGCGGACAACAGGCGCTCGACGTAGGGCACGGCGCGTTCGACAGCCCGGAACATGCCGTAGCAGGCCGGCTTGAACACATAGTCCGCGTACCCGTACCACGCCACCAATTCAGCCCCGAAGCTGCGCTTGAATTCATAGACGCCGTAGCCCTTGTCGCTCGCGCGGGGGGGATAGGTGGTCGCACTGCCGTGGAAGTTGTAGACCGTGCATCCCCTCGCGATCGCCCATTTGATCATCTCCCATTGCAGCGCCCAGCTCGATCGCTGGACCGTGTAGTCATTGGCCAGATACAGCAGCGAGGCGACCGTGCCGAAGCAGGCGGAGACCCCGGCCGCAACCGGTTTGCCGTCCGCGCGGGCCACGAACAATCTGGCCATGTCGGCACCCTCCAGCGTCCGGTACAGCGCTTGGAGAGACGGCTTCCCGCGGACGGGAATGGCCTTCTTCGCGCCCGTGCACAGGAGGAGATCGTAGAACCTGTCAAGATCCTCGCGTTCGCGCGCCGGCTCCACGACCACGCCTCGCTTCGGCGCATGACGAATCTTCGTCCGCGTCTTCGTGCTCATTCTCGAAAACACCGCGTGCTCCCCCTGCTCCACCGCAAGGTGCATCTCATACTTGGGGCGGTTCCAATACGACCATTCCTGGGAGACCCGCCGGAACCCGGCTTGCTCGAAGCCGAGGTGTCCGTCCGTCTCGAGCGCCTGCACGCGTGGCTCGATTCGCCAGAAGACTCCGCCGATGTCCCGCGCAAGGTCTCCCACAAACGACACCATCGCCCGCACGCACATCGCCGCTTCGTCGACCGGACACGGCGTCAACACCGGCCCGCAGGGTGAGTACATGATCGCGCCCAGCTTCCCGGGAAGACGTCTGGTCAGGACGAGCGTCGCGCCCAGCCAGGCTCCGTCCTTCGCGACCGCCACGTAGGTCGGCTCCCAACCCTGCGCCTCCTGAATGCGTCCCCATTCGTAGGACTGGAACAGACTCGAGCCGGCCCGGGCCGAGACGTAGGCGTTCCACTCATCCCGTTGCGGATTCACGACCGTGGTCACGCTCATGCTGGGGTCACCCTGGCCAGCGGTCGCACCGGCGCGGCGGGCCGTCCAAACGCCACGACGGCCGGCGGGATCTCCTTCGTGACCAGAGAGCCCGCCCCGATCACGGCACGATCCCCGATCTTGACCCCGTCGAGCACGACGGCTCCCGCACCGATCCAGACGTCATCCTTGAGCACGATCTCGCCGACTCGTTTGGGGAAGACGTCGCAGAGGTGGCTGGCGCTCGTGGAGCCTGGATCGCTGTGGGTCATCAAGATGCAACCCGGCGCGATCGAGCAGCGCGCACCCATGCGGATCTGCCCGATCAGGTCCAGGATCGCGCCCGCTCCGATGAAACATCCCTCGCCGGTCGTCAGGTGGCTGAACTCAGTGACCGGATTGGTGAAGACGACCCAGTTGATCCGCGTGTTCCTTCCGATCTTGGCGCCCCACATGCGGAGCACGGCGGCGCGCAGCTTTGAGTGCGGGCACAGGTAGAAGACACCTTTTCCGACGAGCAGCCAGCACTTGCGCCAGGTCACCATCTCGGTCGCCTACCTTTCTCGAGCTTCTGCGCCTCGCGGTCCAGGCGCCCCACTGCGGGACCGCAACGAGGCCTCGCGCCCCTCTTCTCCGGATCCGTCCTGTCGTGGCGCAAGCCTCAGACACGCGATGCTCAATCCGAGCACGACGTAAAACAGGGGGCTGTAGGCATGGGACAGGAAGAACCCGGATATGATGAGCCCCCATAGGCTGATTTCGAGAGTCGCCGCGAGGGGACCCAACTCGTCCCAGCCCGTCTCCGGATCTGCGTCGGGCTCGGTGCCGGATGGAACGGGCGGCCCCCGGTGAACACGGCACCCGGCCTGGGGTTCCGTGCTGCCGGCGTTGGACCGGGCGAGACGCAGCTCCCGGACGGTGCTGGCCACCAGCATGAGAAAGACGACGAATCCGGCCAGGCCGAGGTCGACGCCGATCTGGAGCAGGGAGTTGTGGGACGCGCTCCACTTCCCCTCTCCCCCGTGGGTCGCCCCTTCCGCTGTCACGAACCCGTCGATCCCGACTCCCCACGGGTTGGCGGCCAACAGCGTGAGGGCCGTTTCCCACAGCACCGTACGCCCCCCCAGCGTGCGGTCGTACTCCGTGCGCGGGGCCCACATCGTTTCGATCCGATCGTAGTAGGCGCCCCCCGCCAGCACGCCGAACACGACCAGCCCCATGACGACGATCACGGCTTTGCCGGAGACAGGAAGGATGCGCAGGCCCAGCAGCAGCACGCTGACCGGCAGCAGGGCCAGCAGCCCGCCGCGCGACTGGGTGAGCACGATGCCGTACAACCCGAGGAAGGCCATTCCCAAAAGCAGGAGCCTCATGGCCGGACTGGAGGTGTAGTACAGATAGACCAGCATGGGGAGTATCGTCACGAGCAGCCACGCCAGGTCGTTGGGATCGTAGGTCTCGGATCCTGCGTTGAAGCGGCCGTCCCCCGCCTGCCCTGTCAACAGCCCGATCAACACCGAGCCGATCGACCCGAGGCAGCACGCCCAGATCACGCGACGAATGTTCTCGGGGGAGCGACACCAGTACAACACGAGCAGAAACAGCAGAATCGTCTTCGAAAACTGCTCCGTGAGAAATTCGAAGCTATGCCCCGGCCAGACCGCGATCGGCAGGGTGACGATCGCGAGCCCCAACAACATGAGCACGTAGCGGACCTGCTTGACCTCGTGCGGAATCTTCTCCGGCAGGGATCCGGGCGCCGCCAACCAAGCGAGGCCGGCCAGCCCGCCGGTCACGAGCCCCAGCCGAAGGGGAGCCAGGACCGGCAGCAACTCTTGAACCCGGCCGACCACCACCACGAGGAACGCCAAGAGAGCCAGCCACCCACAGGAATCGAGCGCATCGGCGCTGGCCGGCGACCCGGGTTCGGAAACGACGTGAGAGGAGGGTGTTATCTCGTGCACGATTTGATCGTGGGGCAAGGTCTCCCCCCTGCACAGAGGGCTAGCGAGCCGGTGCGTCCTTTTAAATGTCAGCGAGACACGGCGAGGGTGTCGATGAGGCCGGCCACTTGCCGAGTCGATTCTCGAACGCTGAAGCATTGAATGCCTGGATCCTGCCAGGGATCGGCTCTTCGCTGCGCGATCAGCCGCTGGCTCCGTTTCATGGCTTCCATGATGCCCGCCCGAATCTCCTCATGGCTGCTGGGATCCACGGAGATTCCCCGTCCGGTTTTTTGGAGCAGGTCGGCCGTGTCACCGCCATGACCGAGGTTGAGGACGAGGGAGCCGCAGGCGAGCGCTTCATAGAGCTTCGAGGACAACGGGTACTGTGCGGTGAAGACGAGCGCCACATGCGTGGCGAGGTTGAGCCGAAGGGCCTCCGGCCTACCGACGGGCTGCCGCAGCGTCACGATGTCGCGCAGCCCCAGCTCGTCGACCAGGTCCGAGACCAGCTTGCCGTCCGCCACGGCGACATGGCCGATCAATCTCACGCGCACCGCTCCGGGCTCGATCGACCCGTCATCGAGCAGGCTTCGCATCGCGCGCAGGAACGCCTCGGGTGATTGGCCCGGGTAGAAGGCTCCGATGTAGGAAAAGACGACGGGACGAGGCGGCAACGAAGGTGCCACATATCCCCCGAAGTCGGAGGCATCGAAGCCGCTCCGCACGGTCACGAATTTCTCCGGATCGATCGCCGGATGGTCCTTCTTGAACTGTTCTGTCACCGATGGGGTATAGGAAACGACCAGGTCGGCCCGCTCCAATACCGATCGAATCAGCCGATGTTCGATCAGGTCCGTTGGTCCGTTGCGAAAGATCGGCAGCTTCTGCCTCATGGACCACGGATCCCGAAAGTCCGCCACCCATCGGATACCGGTGAGGGCCTTGAGTGCCAGTCCAATCAGATGACAGGTCCAGGGTGGGCCGGAGGTGATCACCTGCGTGACTCGGTGGACCCGGATCAACCGCATCGCACGCCAGGTTGCCGGCACGAGCCACCCGAGCTCCTGGTCGGGAAGCCTCAGGAATGCGAGCAGCCACCGCTTCAACGCGGCGAATCCCCGCTGCTGAGGTGGGGCGAAGGCCAGCGCGCAGGGCACCGACCATTTGGCGGACAGTCGTCCCAGGTTTCCTCTGTTGACCGCGCGCCTCATCCTGAATGATTCGAAGGTCTTCAACGGGTGGGGCCATTCTCGGACGCGGAGGACCCCGGCCTCGGTTCTCCCACCCCCTGACCCTTCGGAGTCGGCGGTGTCGGCTGTCAGCACGACAGGCTGCCATCCGAAGTCAGGGAAGTACCGGGCCCACTTCGAGGGGCGGATGCCGCCCACCGCACCGCTCGGGGGGTAGTGATAGGCGATGATCAGGACTCGGTTCATGACCACGAGGTCGCGAGCGGTTTCAGGAGCAGGCCCCCCTCACCCTGGCCCTTTCCCCTCGGGGAGAGGGGAAGGAGAGGGGGATCGCTGGATGACTGACGCAAGGAATTTCTCGAGCCCCCGCCCGGCGCTCCACCAGCACCGCATCACACCAACGAGGAGCAGGACCTCACCGAGGAGACCCGCCATGACGCTAACCCCCAAGACGGCCGCCGCGGAAAAACCGAGCGCCTTTGCACAGGCATACACGAGGAGGACCGGGATGGCGCCCACCAGCCCGGTCGCGCCCCCCCAGAGAGCCGCACGGGCGAACAGCGCAGGGGGGACCTCGAGCACCGAGGCGACCACACGGGTCAAGGGCCAAGCGAGGGCGAGCGAGGCGAGCGCATAGGCGATCGCGACACCGGTAATGCCCCAGGGCAGTCCGACGAAGAAACTCATCAGAATAACGGGCGTGGCGATGGCTCCCCACCGCGCCATGACGTCCGTCTTCCTGGTGACGATATACGCGAGCCCGCTGAGCGCGAAGGGAGCCTGATAGATCGCGAGGAGGGCCAGCACGCGGAGCGGAAGGATCGAAGGCGTCCACACCTGGCCGAAGATCACGAGGACGATCTCGGGGGCGGCGAGGGCCATGCCCAAGAACAGGGGCGTCGCAAACATGGCGACATACCGCATCAGCGCGGCGAGACCCTCGCCGACCTCCTGCCAACGCGGTGCCATCCGGGACAATCGCGGATACGCGACGCCACGAATGATGCCCCCGATCTGTGTCAGCGGGAGCATCAAGAAGTTGTACGCCAGCATGTAAAATCCGAGCGCCTGCTCGCCGAGGGCCCGCCCCACGATGACATTGTCCGCGTGGCGGTTGAGAATGTTCAGGAAGTTGAAGCCCACGAGCCCACGGCTGAAACGGTAGACTTCCGCGAAATCAGCGCGACGGGGGCGGCGCATTCTCGGCCGAACCAGGCACCACATGGCAATCACGGCGACGATGGCCGTCACGGCCTGCCGCAGGAGGATTGGCCAGAAGTCCGTGCGCACCTGGGCGAGCATCAGCGCCGACGCCGCCGCGAGCGTCGAGGCGACCACTGGAGTCCAGCCCATGACCCAGAACTGCTCATGGCGCTGTGCGATGGCCGTCGGGACGGAAGCCAGGGTCGTGACCGCCAGCAACACACAGGACAGTTGCCAGACCACGGCGATCCGCGGATCTCCGTAGAACCCCACCACCAAGGGGGTGGCCGCGAGCGCCACCAGTCCCATGAGCACCCCCACCGCCGCGGAGAGCACCGTGGCCGCGGCAACGCGATGCTCGTCAAACCTTCGATCCGACACGAGGGACGTGCCCACGCCGGCATCCGCCAGGACGCCAAATGCGACGACGAGCGACGTGGCCATGGCGACCAAGCCGAACGGCGCCGGACCGAGCTTGCGCATCAGGATGGCCGTGGCCCCCACTTCGACTGTGAGCCCCACGACGCGTGCGCCGGCGAGCACCGCCCCATGCGTCACCCCGGCGCGCGCCCACCCGCCCCACCTGTCCGGCGGCCGTATGCGATTCATCGTTGAGCCAAGACCGCCCAGTTGTTGGCCGTCCACGGCATCGTGCGCAGCACCGGTACGTCGAGCGCGTGCTGCAGCGCTCCCAGAGCGGCGGGGAAGCGGGTCACCCCCGCGACGGGGCGGTTGTTGAGCGCGAACACAGGCTCCCGGTCCACGTAGCGCAGCCCGAGCTTCGCCAGGATCTGCATCCAGTGGTTCAACGAGCGAAACCGGACATGCGGCGCCCCCTCCTGCTCCTGCAGCGCATCCGTGAACAAGAGCACCCCGCCAGCGGGCAACAGCGCGCACAGAGCCCGGAGCGTTTTCAGGAGCTCCTCATCCGAGACGATGTGGTAGACGACGTCGATCGCCGCGATGATCCCCGGCTGACCGAACCCCGTGACATCCGCGGTCTGGCGGCCAAGGTCGGCGCAGAGGTACCGACGGCTCGGATGCCGCGCCTGCAGCCGCGCGATCACGTCCGGCGCGATGTCGATGCCATCGGCCCTGGTCGCGCCGCGCCGCTCCCAGACATCCTCGAAGTGGCCGGCGCCACAGCCGAAGTCGAGGACCGTCTGTCCCCGGATCTCCACGCCGTTGCGTATCAGCAGGCGCGCATAGGCGCGCTCCTTCCCGCGATACAGCCAGCGTTGCCAGGCCACGGGCGCTCCCGACGTGCCGGTCTCGCTCAAGGTCGGTTGCCGCCCCAACCGGGTCTTCCAATAGGAGGCGGCGTCGAATCCCGGGCCTGGCTCCCCCGTCCCCGGCCCTTTTTCGCAGATCGCCACGAGATCCAGGGCCCGTCCCAGGTGTGCCTGATCGAAGTACCAGTGCCTGGTCAAGGATTCGTGGTCCGCAGATCTGACGTATGTCACCACATCGCCGAGGGACTCGGGATCTCGGGACCGGATCGCGCGCGCGACGCGCCCCAAGCCCCGCATACCGCGCCCCCAGGGACCGCCAAAGAAGTGCTGCCACGGATCCTGCCGGACACGCCGGCGCTCGACCCGATCGGACACCTCATCGCCGAAGAGACCGAGCAGCAGCACCTTGTCGAACTGTTCGCGGAGACGTGCCCGCAGCCCGTGCTCGTCGTACTCTCTGAGATGCTCCTCGTTCCACGGCATCTGGCCGGGCAGGACTCGTCCGCTCGCCTCCGGCGTCGAGACGAGCAGCAACCCTCCGGGACGAAGAACCCGCCGGACCTCCTGCAAGAAGGCACGATCGCTCCAGACATGCTCGATGACTTGGAACGACACCACGATGTCCGCCGAGTCGTTGGGGAACGGAAGCCGCTGGCCATCGGCTTGCACCACAGGTGCGTTCGAGCTGCGATGTGCGCGCAGGGCGTGCGGGAAGGACAGATCCACGCCGATGAAGGTCCGGGCGACCGCGCCGAGCAACCGGCTCCCATACCCCTCGTGGGTCCCGATCTCCACGACGCGCTTGCCGGCTGCGAAGGGCAAGGCCCACTCATACGCCATGAGGTGCCGGACGTGCAGCAAGCGCGCCGCGGCGTCTCTGAAGTCACGAGGGACCGGCACCGGAGGCTGCCTGACGAGCTCAGCCGCACAACGCATGGCGAGCGACGTCATCGTACTCATTCCACATCCTCTCCATCGAGAAACGCTCGGCACGCTTCCATGCCGCACGACACATCCCCTCGGGCGTGGCACGCCTGACGAGGGTTTCCACCGACTCCGCGAAGGCCGCCGCATTGCCCGCACGCACCAGGATGCCCGCATCCGCCACGGTCTCAGCGAGCCCGCCGGTGTCACTGGCGACGACGGCCAGACCCGACGCAAGACCTTCGAGGGCCACCCTGCAGAAGGCTTCCTGGCTCCCGTTTGCGCCGCGCAGGGAAGGCACGAGCAGAATGTCCGCGGCGCGCATGTCCGCCGCCACTTGCGTGTAGGAACGGGAGCCCGTGAACCTGACCGCATCGACGAGCCCGAGCTGGCGCACCCGATCTTCGAGCAGCCCCTGATCCGGACCGTCGCCACAGACCGTCAGGCTCCAATCCCGATCAGGCAGCCGATGCCTGAGGAGCACCAGGGCCTCGATCGCGACATGATGGCCTTTCTGGAAGATCAGGCGCCCAACCGTCAGCAGACGGAGGTGCGGGCGCCAGGCCGAAGACCGCGGCGCTCCCCGGAAGAGCGCAGCGTCGACTCCCAGCGTCACGTGGTGGACCGGAATCGGAAGATGGCGCTGCACCAGCCTCGCGAGGTAGGGGCTGTGGACGACGGCCCTCGCATCCTTGAGCAGGGAGCGATACGGCCCCCATCCCTGAACCCCCGGCAGGACCGTCACATCGTAGCCATGGAAGGTCACCAGCATCGGGACTCGCAAGGCCCGCGCTGCAAAGGACGCCAGCATGCCGTTCGGCCCGAAATGAGCATGAATGATGTCCGGCTTGAAGTCCGCCGCGATCTCCAGCAGTGGGCCGGCCTTGCGGGCTGCATGACGCGTGGCCGGGGAGAGAAGCGCTCCGATGGAGGCCATGCCCAGACCCGTGACGAGCCTCGCGACCACGCGCGCCCTCGAGACCCGTGCCGCGTCACCCGACATTGGACGGACCGCGAACGAGGCGTGCTCGTCTTGCCCGAAGCCGGCTGGGGCCTGGTCGCCGAGACAGGAGCACGCCACCATGACTTCCCACCCGGATCGGCTCAGTCCCATCACATGATCCACCACGAAGGTCTCCGAAGGAGCCGGAAAGGAGTCGGCCACGACCAGGATTCTTGGCTTGCGGCCTAGCGATGGAATGGGAGCACCTCGCTGCTGTCCGGTTGTAGAAGACGTTGGGACGGGGGCACCATGCCCGGTACCCCACGCGACGGACCCACGAGCCGGTGGTGATGTCAGGGAGTCAGGACGTTGAGCTTGCGGGTGGCAACGCGCGGGTCGGCGGGTGTCAGCATGATCGTGATGGGGAGTGGGACGGATGGGCTGCCGCCATGCCGGTGCATGACCAGCGCTTCGCGTCTCGCTGACGCTTACCTCTGTGACATCGGCCGGCGCCAATGCCGCTCGCACCGCCCGACTAAGGCGGGGAGCCGTCTCCTATCCGAAAACCGTCTGCTCTTGTAGCCGCGCCGTCTTACGGCGCCCGCCTCGGCTCGCGTCCCTCAAGAGGCGGCATGAGATGCCGCAGCTACACTACAGATTCACCACTTGCTCCACCGGAACGATCACTCTCGCCTGGTAGGCGAGCGTCCGCAACAACAGGACGACCCGCTGCCGGTCACCGATCTGCCGTTCGAACACGGCTTCAAGCCCCTCCAGCGGACCGTCACGGATGTGTACCTGGTCGCCAACCTTCAAGGACGGCGCCGGGCACGACGTAGAGCCCTCGTGGAGCCGGGACCGGATTCCCTGAATGATCTCCTCGCTCACGACGGCTGGAGAGGCGCCGAAGGTGACGAGACTTCGAACCCCTGTCGCATAGGTGACGCCGCGGTAGTCCCTGTCGAGATCGCATCTGGCGAAAAAGTATCCCGGGAACAACGGCGCGATGACGGTCTGCCATCTCCGACGCACGGTCTTTCTCTGCCTCACCCATGGGCACAAGGTGTCCACCCCGAGCCGTTTCACGTTCAGCTCGGCCAGCCGCTCCTGGTGCGGCTTCGTGTTGACGGCATACCAATGCATGCAGCTATACCTCAAGATCCCTCACGTCCGCTCACGCTCCACCGCCTGCGCGCGGTAGTCGTAGTACTGGTAGTAGGGAAGCGACTGCGCATCGATGGCATTCAGCACCACGAGGGGTTGCGACGAAGGTCTGAGCGTATTGAGCGCGTTGACGACGACATGCTGGGGTGTCTCCCCCGCCCTCACGACCACCACGAGAATGTCCGCGAGCGTGCCGAGGATATTCATATCCGCCAGGGGAAGAATGGGAGGCGCGTCGATCACCACATAGTCGAAGCGCGCGCGAAGCTCCGTCACCACCGCTTCCACCTGCGCCGTCTTGGACAACTCGACCGCCCGCGCGGGCCGCGCCCCCACGGGCAGGATCCAGCCGTGTCCGTCCCCGAGAGGACGCAGCGCCTGGTCGACCGCCACCTTCCCTTCGAGCACATCGGCGAGCCCCGGCTCAGCTTGAATCCCCGTATATTTGTGCAGGGCCGGGCAATTGAAATCGCAGTCAATGATCACGGTCCGCTTGCCCAAATCCTTGGCCAGGGTGTACCCGAGATTGATCGCGGTCGTCGTCTTCCCCTCCCCCTTCACCGAGCTGGTGGCGACGACCACATTCGACGAAGAGCCCGCCGTCATGAGCGACAGCCGGGTCGCCGCGACTCGATATTGCTCGGCGACGATGGAGGATGGCCGCCACCGGGCCACGAAGGTTCCGCCGGAGGGCTCTGGGCGAGTCTGTTCTCCATTGCGACACGAGTCCGTCCCGAGTCGCTTCACGAGGCCGCCCTTGTCCTTGCGGCGAAGAGACAGGATGTGATGGGTTCCGCGCTGCGCCGCCTGAACCATCATCCTTCCCCGCTCTCTCCAGGAGCGTTCATCCAACGCGAAGTCGGGGATCACGGCCAGCACATGGGCCCCCAGGAGCCTCTCCACCTCTTGGGGTTGCCTGAACGTCTGACTCGTCCGCTCCAACAGCACCGCGGCGCCAAACCCCATGCTGCAACCCAGGGCCAGACCCACCACCATGATACGCGCGCGGTTGGGCCGCTCCGGCGTATCCGGGATGTTCGCCGGATCAATGATGCGGAACTGCTCCCCCTTTTGTCGTTTCTCCAGGTTTTCGGCGACGCGCGCGCTTAGCTTCTTGTCGAGCAACGAACGATAGTTCGCCTGACTGTTCTCGTGATCTCGCAAGAGGACGGTCAGCTCCTGCTCGCGGGCTGGTGCCCGCTCGACTCGTCCCTCGTACTCATGGATCTGCTCCGTCAGCCGTCGCTGCCGACCCATGAGTCCCGCGACTTCAGCCTCAATTTCGTCGCGTTCCTCGATGAGACCGTGGAGAAACGAATCCAAGGGGGGCGCCGGCTCGCTGCTGAGCGCATCCGGGACCTGCCCATATCTGGACGCGAGCTGGGCCTTCACCGCGGAGATCTCCTCACGGACTTGGATCACGTCCGGATAGATCTCCGTATACTCCGCGGTCAGGGCCGCCAGCCTGTGCTCAAGCTCCCAATACCGCAGCACGAGCGGATCTTGTCCCGGATGGCCGGACGCCCCGGCAGGCGCCCCGCCGCTGACGCTCGCGGTCGAGAGGTACTGGTCGATGGCATCGTTGATCCGACTGCGACGACTCTTGAGGCGCTGCAGCATCTCGTTGACGGAAATCAGGTTGGATTGGAACCGATCGAGCGCGCGCAGGTTCGCCTCCGTTTGCTGCGGCAGCTCCCCCATGTATCTCGACTTGAACTCGGTGATCGCTCGCTCTTGCTGCTCCAACGCATCCCTGGCCTGCTCCAGCTCCTGCTGAAGAAAATCGGATGCCCCCTCGACCAATTGCTCCCGGACCCTCAAGTTTTCCTCGATGAATTGGTTTGCGAGTCGGGCCGTGACCTTCATGGCCACCACTGGATCCTCGTGCGCGAAGGAGATCGTGAACGCTTCGACGCTTCCTTGGCGTCCGGTTTGTGCCCCCACCGTCTCCACCCGAACGTTCGTCCTCATCTCCTTGATGACGGCCTCCACGCCCTGGGTTCTGAGGCGACGCTCGTAGAGCCGGAATTGATCGATGATCGAGCGCAACAGCGTGCGACTCATGACTTGCTGCTCGATCATGGTCAGCCGCTCTGCGATGCTGGCTCCCACGATGGCCTTGACGTAGTTTTCGGGAATTTTCTGATCCTCGACGAGGATCAAGCTGCTCGACCGGTAACTCTTCGGCAAGACCACGCAGAGTATCGCGGCGGATAGCACGCCGAGGCAGACGACCCCAAGGATCAGCCAGATGCGCCGACGCGCGATGAGCCAGTAGTCGTGTAGGGTCAGCGGCGCTGATGCTCGCATGGCCTGTCCACTTCCTTACGGAATCATCACCATCGTCTCGGAGGGCACTACGATCGTGTCCCCCGGTTTGAGCTGGATGTTTTGGTCGATGGCGTCCCGGAGGACGATATCGTCATAACTGGCCCTGATTTTCGTGTCTCCATCGCCATTGGTGCCGAATCGAAAGACCACCACCTTGTTCCGGGCGGCAATGGGCGTGAATCCGCCGGCGATCGTGAGCCCCTGGAGCAAGGTCGTCTTGCTCTTCAAGGGATATTTTCCCGGCCGGCCGACCTCACCCAGGACAAAGATCGCGTAGCTGTTGACCTCTCGCACCTCGATCGCCACGGTCGGGTTTTCCTTGAAGTCCTTGAGCCTGGCCACGATCTCCTCTGTCAGCTCGATCGGCGTCTTCCCCACCGCCTTGATATCTCCAATGAGCGGCAGGGAAATCCGTCCATCGGGCCGCACGGCCACGAGCTTCGAAAGGTCCTGATTGCGCCAGACCATGACCTCCAACACATCTTCGGGACCGATGATGTAATCCGTTGTGACGATGAGGGAGGACTTGCCTATCCGGTGCTCTGCCGCGCCTTGGTGGGAGCCGTCGCCCGACTGGGTCACGTTGATCGCGGGGATGGGCGGCGCAGCCTCCGCCGCATGCAGCACCTGCGCCCCGGCAAGTCCGATGAGGAGCGCCCCGGTGAAGGCGAACCTGTTCAATCCGGTGTGTCTATGCGTAGCGACGTTCGTCATAAGTCGTTCCCCTCCCGCGCATTACGCTCAGTGTCACCACTAGCCGACCCTGATCATAGGATGAACTTGAGCCCCACGAAGTACAGACCCGTCTTGTCGCAATACGGGGCTTTGCGTTTCCACCGGACCTGCGTCAGCGTCGGGGTCCTCGCCAAACTGACGGGCGTGGGCACATCGAGCCGGATGATTCGTTCCAACTGCGGCTCCCAGTCCATCATGAGCAACACGCCTCCGGAGCTGATGTTGATGGAGAGGGCCTCGCCACGTTGCGCCGTGGCAAAAGGCTCGTATTGAAACCCATCCGTCGGCAAGGCCTCGCTCGCTTCGTAACGAATGGCCCGCATGAAGGGTACGCGTCGGCTTTGCCGCTGCCGTTCAGCCACGCTGTGCTTCCACTCATCCCGTATCCTCACGAGCTCCTCCCGCACCCTCCAAAGGGACTGTCAAGCATTCCGTCAGCCAAAATACTTTTCACGGCCGTTGCATCTCCCAGGCCGTCGATCGGCACGATACGGGCGTCTGATGCGCGACTCAATGACACAAATGTCGGGCTCGGTGGCACACAAATGTCAGGCCCTACAAATGTACGGACTTGACGAGAACCCGCTCTGCGCTTACACTTCCGGCCATTCGACGTTGTAATTTCGACGTCGTGATTGAATTGAGATGAGGATGATGAGGACTCGGACCGGCGCAGCGTGACGAAAGGCAAGGTCGCTTCATGAGAATCATAGAGGGAGACGCGCTGATCATGACCCACTCGCGTGGCGTCATCGATGAATCACTCCACGCGCAACTCGTGAGCAAGCGGGAATCACCCGGGCTCATGGTCATGACCTCTCCCACCTCGCTGCTCTACATGAATCACCGCGCACAGCAGATTCTCTCCCAACTTGTCGAGCACGCCGGTGACAGCCAAGCGGAACATTCGGGAAAGGCCAAAGGCCTGCTGCCACCAACCCTGCTTGCGATTTGCGCGGAGACTTTCAAGCAGATGAGACACCGCTCGGAGATCAAAGACTGGGAGCGCTTCGAGCTCCGACACATGATCGGCCTTCCCAGGGAACCGGTCCTCGTTCGGAGCATCGGAATCCCCGACGCGAGCCGCCAGCTCCACGCGCTGATCATCGTCGTCCTCGAGCAGATCGGTCGCCGCAAGGCCGAAGTGGATGCCAACCTTGCCGAGAAATTTCGTTTCACCGAGCGAGAGCAGGCGATCATCCAATGCCTCTCGAAGGGCTGGACGAACAAGGAAATCGCCTGCGCCCTCGGCAATGCCACCACCACCGTCAGGGAGCACATCCGAAACATCATGGTGAAGACCAACACCACCACGCGTGCCGGGATCCTCGGTCAGGTTCTGCAGAGCAAGTGAAGTACCCCTCTCTGTCATGCCTGCGAAAGCAGGCATCCATCTTTCTTTTTTCCTGATGCCTGGATTCCTGCTTTCGCAGGGATGACGGAACAGGAAGAGTGGATTCCCGCTCCCGCAGGAATGACCTCTTCCCCCCTCTCCCCTGGGGGAGAGGGCTGGGGTGAGGG
>JBFKNO010000040.1:0-14449 GCA_041629275.1 Nitrospiraceae bacterium | reverse complement strand
GGGGCGTTCGAACAAACGACCCCGGCCGTCCGGCAAACGGCCGGGCGATGACCCGCGCCACGCGATGCGGCGGGACCAGCATCCTCCGGGCGATGCGGCACATCCGGTACAGCTCGCCGACGGGCACCACCTCCTCGTGCGCCGCGATCTGGAACACGCTGTCGGCGCTCGTGTAGACGATCGGCTCGCCGCTGCGGAGGTGCTGGGCACCCAGCTCCTGGATGATCTGCGTGCCCGATGCCGGACGGTTGCCCAAGACCCCTCGCCCGATCTCCCGCTGAAAGGGGTCGATCACCTCCGGCGGAAACCCACGTGGATAGGTTGGAAAGGGTATGTCCGACACCACGCCGGCCAGCTCCCAGTGACCGACCGTGGAGTCCTTTCCGCAGGATCGTTCGGCCATCCGGCCGAAGCACCCGTCCGGCCGATCCACCGCCGTGAGCGCCCGGCCTTGCACGATATTCCCCAGGCCGAGCCCCTCGCAGGTCGGAAGCGAGAGCCCGCCGACGGCCTCGGCGACATGCGCCAGCGTGTGGCTCCCGGCATCGGCGTAGGCAGCCGCGTCCGATAGCTCGCCGACGCCAAGCCCATCCAGGACCAGAATGACGACCCGCGTGATCACAGGCGGCATGATAGCAGAACGGACCGAACGGGAGGACCCCGCGGGAGACGAGGCGGCGGGGCTGTGATTCAGAAAAGGGTCAAAGCACGGTCGTGAGGGACAGATTTTGCTCCCCGCAAACGCGGCCCCGCTTTCAGACAAACTTCCGTACTTTCTGGGATTTGACAGTCACCTGGTTGTCGACGATGCTTGAGCATCTGATGCCGCCAGAGCCGGAGCGAGATGACACAGCCAGGAAATCCCCGATCATCTGTAGCCGCGCCAGCGCATGGCGCCATTCCTGTAGCCGCGCCATCTCATGGCGCCGTTCCGGAGGCAGCATGAGATGCTGCAGCCACAGATGATCGACGGGGTAGCCGCGCCATCTGATGGCGCCCTGCCGGAGGCAGCAGAGGCAGCATAAGATGCTGCCGTTCGACAAGCTCACGGCCCTGAGCCCAGTCGAAGGGCAGCTACAGACTGATGGGAGCTGGTGTCAATAGCAATGCGTTCCGACGAGTAAGGCTTCGACGAAAGCCAGGTTGAGTCGACGAGCAAGAGGTCAGCTGTCTTGAGTATTCCCAGCGTCGCGATGCCAGCCATAGCCCCCTTCGATTTCAAGGCAGAATTGACCGGGTCCAGCCAGGCACGGTCCAGCTTCCTCCAACTGCAGACCCTCGTCGCCGTCATCCTCAGCTATCAGGTTCTCTTCACGCACAGCGGCGCGTTCCTGGGTGAGACGCAACTCGCCGTCGTGCTCGGACTTCTGCTGACCTGTGGCGCGGTCATGATCAGCCCGGAGCGCTGGATCTCCGCCAGCTGGTTCCCCGGAGCGCTTGCACTCGGCGATACCGCGATGGTCACCGCGCTCATCTATTGGTCCGGCAACCTCAGCTCCGAGCTCTACCTTGCCTACTTCGCCATCTTGCTCATCGCCACGATGGCCCGAACCCAACGGCAGATGATCATGTTCTTCGGCGTCATCCTCATGATCTACGGCGCCGCACTCTTTCGAGAGGTGCAACAGTCCGGGTTGGTGCTGGAGCAGCATCTGCTGCGGATGCCCCTGCTGCTGGTGATGGCCGTCTTTTACGGTCGGACCGTGGAGACCGTCCGCGCCCTCACCCAGTTCGATGCGCTGTCGGGATTTCCGAACAAGGTCAAGTTCACGTCGCTCGTCGCCGAAGCGGTTCACCGAGCGCAAAAGACGAAGGAGTCGCTCGGCGTACTGACGGTCAGCCTGGACGGTTTCAAGATGGTGACCGACACCTTCGGCCACCATGCTGGGGACCATGTCATCAAGGCTGCCGCGTCGCGTCTGACCCAGGGGCCCGCCTTCGGCCATACCGTGAGCCGGGCGGGAGCGAGCGAGTTCGCCCTGCTGGTCAAGAACGTGTCCGCTGCCCACGACTGCACCGCGCTGGCGAAGAGTATCCTCAAGACGATGGAACCGGCCTTTCACCTGGGCTCACGCGAGATCTTCGTGAACAGCAACGTCGGCATCGCGATGTTTCCCAAGGATGCGGACAACGCCGACGGCCTGGTTCGCAACGCCGATGCCGCGCTCTCCCGCGCGAAGGAACAGGGTAAGAATGGGTATGCCTTTTACTCCGCGGACATGCACACGCAGGCGTTCCAGCGGCTGGAGCTGGCCGAGCACCTGCGCAAGGCGATCGAACGCAGCGAGCTTCACATCTTCTACCAACCCCAAATGGACGTGACGACGGGGGAGTTGGTCGGGTTCGAGGCGCTCCTGCGGTGGACCCAACAGGAATTGGGACCCGTCTCGCCTGGACACTTCATCGCGCTGGCCGAAGAGACGGGGCTCATCGTCCCGATCGGACAGTGGGCCCTGCGAAAGGCCTGCGGGCAGCTCAAGGCCTGGCACAGCAGCGGGAAAGCACCGGTCCGCGTTGCGGTGAACTTGTCGGTTCGTCAGTTGGTGGAGACGGACCTGGTCGTCATGATCGCCCACGCGCTCAAATTGACCGGCGTGGAACCCCAGCATCTGGAGATCGAGCTGACGGAGAGTCTGCTGCTGCAGGACCAGCCGAACGCGCTCAAGACGCTCCACGCCCTGAAAGGCCTCGGCGTTCGACTGGCCATCGACGATTTCGGAACGGGGTATTCTGCCCTCAGCTACCTGCAGCGCTTTCCCGTCGATACGCTCAAGATCGACCAGAGCTTCATCCGCAACGTCGTGGCCAACCCCGAGGCGCAGGCCATCGTGCGGGCGATCATCGGCATGGCCACGGCGCTCAACCTCAGGGTGATCGCCGAGGGCGTCGAATCAAAGGAGCAGCTCGCGTTTCTCCGCAAGGAAGGCTGCCACGAATGCCAGGGTTATTTCTTCGGCCGCCCGCTGCCCCCGGAGGAAGCCGCGACCTACTTCGAGCAGCATTCGGGCGCGCTCCGCACGGCCTGATCGCATTTCGGGGTCACCTCCCCCGTCCGCCGCTCCAGGCAGGTACATGCCGTCGTCACCTGCTCGTAAGTCTTTGCTCACAAAAGGAAATCGCTTGACGGAAAGCTGCCGGGGAGGGAAGCTGGGCTGCCATGAATTCTCGCAGTCTGGCGACGATCCGGCCCCACGACTCGATCGAGCACCGTGATTTGTCCGTGCTGAAGCAGACCCGATCGAGCTTTCTTCAGCTGCAGGCCCTGGTCACCATCGTCCTCAGCTACCAACTCCTGTTCAGCGAGCACATCGGCGTTTCTGCCCCCGCCCAGATCCCCACGATCCTGCTCCTGCTCTTGAGTTGCGCCGCCATCATGGTGCTCCCGGACCGGTGGGTAACGGCGCCCTGGTTTCCGGGAGCCTTGGCCCTGGCCGACACCGCGATCGTGACCGCTCTGGTCTTTCTCTCCGGGCAGGTCACGTCCGATCTTTATTTGGCGTACTTCGTCGTCATCTTGATCGCCACCCTGACCCGAACGCCCAGGCAGATCTTCCTGTCCCTCTCCGCTCTCGGCATGCTCTACGCCTTCGTCTTGTACCGCGAGGTTCAGATCAGCGGGGTCGTCCAGGAGCATCAATTGCTGCGCCTTCCGCTCCTGCTCATCATGGCGATTTTCTATGTGCGCACGATCGCCTCCGCTCGCCTGCTGCGTGAATACGACCCGGTCACGAATCTGCCGAACCGGCCGAAATTTCTGGCGCTGGCGCGGGCGGCCATCAGCCAGGCGCGCCGCCGGGGGGACACCCTCGCCGTGTTGTTCCTGAATCTGGACGGGTTCAGGCTCATCAACGACACCCTGGGCCACGGCGTGGGAGACGAGCTGCTCCGGGCGGTCGCGACCCGTCTGACCGAGGGGCCGGGGAAGAGCCATCTCCTCGCGCGGGAGCGAAGCGACGAATTCGTGCTCCTCGTCGACGACGTGCCCACGTCCGGTTCCTGCACCCACCTCGCGGAAGACATCTTGAGGACCCTCGAGCCCCCCTTTTCCCTCGCCAACCGCGAGATCTTCGTCTCCGTCAGCATCGGCATCGCCCTCTTCCCTCAGGACGCGCCGGACGCCGAGAGGCTGGTGGAAAAAGCCGACGCGGCGATGTCTCGAGCCAAGGAGCAGGGACAGCACCTCTATGAATTCTATTCCGACGACATCAATGCCCAGGCGTTCCGTCGCTTGCAGCTCGCGCATAGCCTCAGGCGCGCGCTGTACAAGGATGAGCTTCGTGTGGTCTACCAGCCGCAGGTGAACCTCGGCACGGGCCAGATTGTCGGGGTGGAGGCCTTGGTACGCTGGGAGCACCCGGACCTCGGCCTGATCGCCCCGCATCAATTCATCGCCACGGCGGAAGAGACGGGGCTCATCGTTCAGATCGATCAGTGGATGCTGCGCGAGTCCTGCCGTCAGGTCAAGGCGTGGCACGAGGCGACGGGCCACCGCATCTCACTGAGCGTGAATTTCTCCTCCCGCCAGCTCAACCAGATCGATATGGCCAGCTTGATCGGGGAGACGTTGACACGGAGCCGGTTGCAGCCGAAATACCTGGAGCTCGAGCTGACGGAAAGCTTTCTGTTGCGCGACACCGAACGCACCCTGGCCACGCTGGACGCGATGAAGGCCTTGGGCATCCGATTGGCCATCGACGATTTCGGGACTGGCTACTCCATCCTGAGCTACCTCAAGCGCTTTCGCATCGATACACTCAAGATCGACCAGAGCTTCGTCCGCGACGTCCCCGCGAATCCCGACGCCGTGGCCATCGTCAAAGCGATCATCTGGATGTCCCACGCGCTCAAGCTGAAGGTGATCGCCGAGGGGGTTGAAAGCGAGGAGCAGATCGCGCTCCTGCGCGAGTTCGGCTGTCACGAGTGTCAGGGCTTCGCGATCAGCCGCCCACTCCCCGCACCAGACCTGGAGCTTCTCCTCCAGCAGAGGCCCGATCGGCACCTGAGCTCTGCGTGAGCGCCCTCGTGTTCCTTCGGCCACGCCACGGACCCCGACAAGGGCCAAGCCCCCACCAAACCCCTCACTCCCTTCGTTCCAGCGCCTGATCCCTGCGCCCCGAGCGGACGGGGTCGTGCGGGCCACCGATCACAAAAGCCGCTGATTTTCCATATCCTTTGGATCGACATCGGGGTTCGTCCTACATCAAAAATACGCAAACCCGTCGTAATTCCAGGAATTTGACAGATCTCACCTTGTCGGCGATGCTTACATGTGACCCCTTCGAGAGCAGGTGTGCCGGGCGACATGGGGCCTGTGTTTTCAGCGGTTTCGGCCCCCCTGTGCCCTCGCCGTCGCTCCGGAAGCCAGCGGGCTCGCACCGGCGGATCACCGTTTTTGGTACCGGGACCTCCGAAGCAGAACAGGCGGCTACACCCACATGCATAACCAGACAATGGCGGTAGCCGGCTATCAGCACGGCGACGACAAAACCGACAAGAGCGTCCTCTCGAAAACCCGCTTCAACTTCATCCAGCTCCAGGCACTGGTCGCGATCGTCCTCAGCTACCAGGTCCTCTTCAGCAGAGACACACAAATTGCGGACCATGCGCAGCTGACCGTCGTCCTCGGGCTCATGCTGACCTGCGCCGCGATCATGGTCATGCCCGACCGATGGATCGCTGCGACCTGGTTTCCGGGCGCGCTGGCGCTGGCCGACACGGGCATCGTCACCCTCCTCATCGCGCTCTCCGGCAACGTCAGCTCCGACCTCTATCTGGCCTACTTCGTCATCCTGTTGATCGCCACCATGACCCGGACACCGAGGCAAATGTTTCTTTTCTTCAGTATCGTCTGCCTGCTGTACGGATTCGTCTTGTACCGCGAGATGCAAACGTCGGGCCTCGTCCCCGAGCACCACCTGCTGAGGATCCCGTTGCTCATCATCATGGCGATTTTCTACGGCCGGACGGTCGAGTCGCTCCGCTCGCTCTCCGAGTACGATACGCTCACCGGCCTGCCGAATCGCCGGAAGCTCCTCTCGATCATGGCCGACGTGATCGCCCGCGCCAGCAAGGCACACGAAAAAGTGGCCGTCCTGTTCCTGAACCTGGACGGCTTCAAGCTGATCAACGACACCTTGGGCCGACGGATCGGCGATCATCTGCTCTCTCTCGTCGCGTCCCGCCTGACCACAGGACCCGCCAAGAACTACACCATCGGGCGGGAAGGCGGCGATGAGTTCACCATACTCGTGGACCATGTGATCTCCCCCCAGGAGTGCGCCACGCTGGCAGAGGAGATTCTTCGCATCATGGAATCGCCCTTCGCGCTGGCCAACCGGGAGATTTTCATGACGACGAGCATCGGCATCGCGCTGTTCCCCGATGACGGCGACGAAGCGGACGTGTTGGTCAAGAACGCCGATGCGGCGATGTCACGCGCGAAGGAGTCGGGAAAAAACACCTACCAATTTTTCTCGGCCGAGATCAACGTGCAGGCGTATCACCGGCTCGAGGTCGCGCACAGCCTGAGAAAGGCGCTGGAGCGCGAGGAGCTGCGCGTGTTTTATCAACCGCAGGTCGATATGGTGAGCAATCAGGTCGTCGGGCTGGAGGCGCTCATACGCTGGCAGCACCCGGAGATGGGACTGATCTCGCCGGGCCAGTTCATCGGCATCGCCGAGGAGACCGGTCTGATCGGGCCGATCGGCCAGTGGATGATGCGGGAATCCTGCCGACAGGTGCGGGCCTGGCACGTCAAAGGGCTTCCCAAAGTCCGCGTGAGCGTGAACATCTCACCGCGCCAGTTGAACCAACTGGATCTCGTGACGCTGATCGGTCAGACGCTCAAGGAGACCGGCCTGGACGCGCGGTACTTGGAGCTCGAGCTCACCGAGAGCCTCTTGCTGCAGGACAAGCAGTCGACGGTCAAGACGCTCCAGGCGCTCAAGGCCCTCGGCATCAGGCTGGCCATCGACGATTTCGGAACGGGGTACTCCTCACTCGGCTACCTCAAGCGCTTCCCCATCGACACGTTGAAGATCGATCAGACCTTCGTTCGAGACCTGACCTCCAGCGCCGACGCCAGGGCCATCGTCAAGGCCATCGTCGGCATGGCGCAAGCCCTGAAGCTCAAGGTGATCGCGGAGGGCGTCGAAACCGAGGATCAGATCGTCAGTCTACGCGAGGAAGGCTGCGACGAGTGTCAGGGCTTCGCGTACAGCCGCCCCATCCCGGCCGACGAGATCGCCGATCTGATGCAGCACTGGTCGACCCGGATGCGCGACGTGGGGAAGCCGGTCCGCTTTCCGACCCGCGCCCTCCCAACCTAGCCTCCCGTCTCGGAGCGTCCTTCCCCCGCTCGTCCCGTGATCCCCGTCTCTGCTTCTTGCGATCCCGCGGCCAGCCATTCCGTCACGATCCCCACGCCGGCGCTCGTGCCGATGCGGTCGGCGCCGGCGCGGAGCAACGCCCTTGCCAGCGCGAGGTCCCGAATGCCGCCGGCCGCCTTGACCTTGCCTTGGGACCCCACGGCCGACGCCATGAGCCGGACATCCGCCTCGGTCGCACCCCCCGGCCCGAACCCCGTCGACGTCTTGACATAGTCCACGCCCGCCTCCAGCGCGAGTCGACAGGCGACCAGCTTCTCCTCCTCCGTCAGATAGCAGGTCTCCAGGATGACCTTGTGCCCTGCCTGCGGCGTGGCCTTCACGACCGCCGCCATGTCCTCGCGCACGAGATCGTAGTCGCCCGACTTGAGCCGGCCGATGGCGATCACCATGTCCAAGTCCTGCGCACCCAAGCGACACGCCTGCTCCGCCTCGTAGGCCTTGACCGGGGTCGTCTGCGCGCCGAAGGGGAATCCGATCGGGGTGCCGACCCGGATCCCTGATCCGGCCAGCAGGCGCGCGACCTCGGCCAGATAGCACGGGTGGACGAAGACCGCGCCAAACTTGTAGCACTGCGCCTCCGCGCACAGGCGGTGCACATCCACCGTGCTCGCCTCCGGCCTGAGCAGTGTGTGGTCGATCCGGCTCGGCAGGTCCGGGGGCCATCCCGGGCTGGTCATCGGAGGGTCATCACGACATCTGGCGGGAGAGCCGTCGCTGGAACTTGTCGACGGCCCGGTTGTGCTCGTCGAGCGTGGACGAGAAATAATGGGTGCCATCGTTCCGGGAGACAAAGTAGAGATAGGAGGCGTCCGCCGGATGCAGCGCGGCCACGATGGACTCGGCGCCGGGGTTGGCGATCGGACCGGGCGGCAGCCCCTTGACACGATAGGTGTTGTAGGGGCTTTCCACCGACAGGTCGCGTTTCTTCAGGTTTCCATCGAACGCTTCCAGCGCGTAAATCACGGTCGGATCGCTTTGGAGCGGGATGCCGCGTCGAAGCCGATTGTGAAAGACGGCCGAGATGAGGGGCCGTTCGGAGGCGACCCCCGTCTCTTTCTCGATGACGGAGGCAAGCGTGAGCACCTCGTGGAGGCTCATCCCCAGGTCTTCCGCCCGCATGCGGAGCTCGGGCGTGATCGCCTTCCAGGTATAGGCGACCATCGTGCGAATGATCTCCCTCGGGTTGGAGGACTTCGGGAAGTGATAGGTGGTCGGGAAGAGATAGCCCTCGAGCCTGGGCACGTTGAGATCGAGCGAACGAATGAAGTCCTGGTTCTCGGTCAGCGCCAGAAAGCTCCGTTCCTCCACCAATCCTTGCTCGGCGAGGCGGGCGGCGACCTGGGCCACGCTGAACCCCTCCGGGATGGTCACCGCATGCAGCCTGACCCGTCCCTCCACCATGTCCGACAGGATCTGGAGCGGACCCAAGCCCGCGTGCAACGCATACTCGCCGGGCCTGATGCGGCGGTCGGAGCCCGTCAGCTTGCCGAGGAGCAGGAATCCGGTTTGGCTCCGGATGAGACCGTGCTCAGCCAGGAGGGACGCGACGTGCTGCAGCGAGGCCCCTTCCGGAATGTCGACGCTCTGCACGAGCGGCTCGTCGGACGGGTCGGCGCGAGGCGCGAGGAGCCAGTGACTGCCGAGGTACCCGCAGACAAGGACCAGTGCAACCGTCAGGATCGTGAAGTGTGTCCGTGTCACAGCCAGGTTCAGCTCGTGGATCCGGCTGCCTCCTCATCGCCATCCATCTCCGGCGAGTCCGGGACGGAGGCATCGAATTGGGTGTCGGGTCTGGGGCTTCGGTCCAGGTAGCTCTGCAGCAGGACCGCGGCCGCCACACGATCCACGATGCCCTTGCGCTTGCGCCGGCTCACGTTCGCTTGCACCAGCATGCGCTCGGCGGCCTTGCTCGTCAGGCGCTCATCCCAGGGCACGACCGGCACCTCGAGCACCTGCTCCAAACGCGCGATGAAGCCGCGCACCCGCTCGGCGGCCGTCCCGGGCTCCCCGCTCAGCCGGACCGGCATCCCCACGACCACTTCGGTCACCCCATGGGCCTCGACCAGGCCTCGCACGTGGGCCACGATCGCGTCGGGCGACGCGCACTGGTGCGTTTCCAGGGGCTGGGCAATCAGGCGCATCTCGTCGCTCATCGCCACCCCCATCCGCTTTTCGCCCGTGTCCAGGGCCATGATCCGGCCGACCATCATAGGTAAGCTTACCTCCGACCCTGCTCTTCGACCAGCGCAAACACCCTTTCAAGGGCGGAATCCAGGCCCTGTGGATTTTTGCCCCCGGCCTGGGCCATTTCGGGCCGCCCGCCGCCGGTCCCGCCGACCTCGACCGCCAGGGGCTTGATCAGCTCCCCGGCGGGGAACCGTTTCGCGACGTCGGGCGTGGACACCAGGAGGAGGGACGCTTTGTCGTCCTTCATGCTCCCCAGCAGGATGATTCCCGATTTCAGCTTGTTGCGCAGAGAGTCCGCAATCGTGCGCAAGTCCTTAACCTCGAGCCCATCCATGCGCTGGCTGTGGACCGTCACACCGTGGATCGTCCGGCTGCGGACGCCCTCCTCGGTCCCCTGGCTCGTCGCCAGGCGGGTCCGAAGCTTCTCGAGCTCCTGCTCCTTTTCCTTGAGCTGGGTCATCAGCTTTCGCGCCTTCGCCGTCACGTCGCCGCGGCTCGTCTTCAAGATCTCCGTCAACTCGTTGATCTCCGCTTCGCGCGCCTTGAACAGGTCATAGGCCCCCACGCCCGTCTGGCACTCGATCCGGCGCACACCGGCCGCGACTCCCGTCTCCGACACGATCTTGAACAAGCCGATCTCCCCGGTCTGCCGGCAATGCGTCCCGCCGCACAGCTCCTTGCTGAACGTCTCGATGCTGACCACCCGCACCTGGTTGCCATATTTGTCGCCGAAAAAGGCCAGGGCGCCGGCCGCGACGGCATCCTCGACGCCCATGACATCGGTTTGGACGGCCTCGTTGAGCCGCACGTGCTCGTTGACGAGGCCTTCGATGTCATCGATGTCGCGGGACGACAAGGGCTTGAAGTGCGAGAAATCGAACCGGAGCCGGTTGGGCGCCACGAGCGACCCGTATTGCTTGACGTGCGGGCCCAGAAACTCACGCAGCGCGGCGTGGACCAAGTGGGTCGCCGTGTGATTCCTGGCCGCGTCACGCCTGGCGCGCACCTGGACAGAGGCTCGCAAGGGCTCGCCCGTCCTGATACGCCCCGCCCTGACGACCCCCTTGTGAAGCACCAGCTCATTTACCGGCCGGGTCGTCTCGGAGACCTCCATCCGTCCCTCCGGGCCGACCAACGTGCCCCGGTCGCCGACCTGTCCGCCCCCTTCGGCATAGAACGGGGTCACATCCAGGGTCACTTCGACCTCGTCCCCCTCGGCGGCTTCCTCGATGAGCCGATCCCCTTTGAGAATGGCCCGCACCACGCCCTCCGCCTCGAGCTGGTCGTACCCGATGAATCGCGTCCCCTCCTTCACCTTGCCGGCGACCTGCATCACGGCCGGCCTGGCCGAGCCGACCTCGAACGCCGCCGTCTTTCTGGCCCGTTCCCGCTGCTCACCGAGAGCCCGCTCGAACCCGGGCTCGTCCATCGTCATGCCCTGCTCGCGACAGGCTTCCTGGATCAGGTCCAGCGGGAAGCCATAGGTGTCGTACAGCTTGAAGATGTCCCCGCCTCCAAGGGTCGACTGACCGGCCTTCTTCGCCTTCGCCACCATCTCGTTCAGGATGGGGAGGCCCTGGTCCAGCGTCGCGATGAACCGCTCCTCCTCGGCTTCGGTGACCGTCGCGATCGACCGGGCCGCGTCATCGAGCTCCGGATAGGCCTCGCGCATCTGCTCGACCACCGCCCGGGTCAGCTCGTGCAGGAAGGGCTCGTCCATGCCGAGCATACGCCCGTGGCGGGCGGCGCGCCGCAGGATCCGCCGCAGCACATAGCCGCGGCCTTCGTTCGAGGGCAGCACCGCATCCGCCACGAGGAACGTGATCGCACGCAGGTGGTCGGCGACCACCCGCATGGAACGATCGGCTCCGGCGTCACGCCCGTAGGCCTTGCCGACGCGCGTGCCGATGGCCTCGAGCAGCGGCCGAAAGAGATCGCTCTCGTAGTTGCTGTGCACGCCCTGGGCGACCGCGGCCAGCCGCTCCAGGCCCATGCCGGTATCGATGCTGGGCTTGGGCAAGGGCTTGAGCGTGCCCTGCGCATCACGGTCGAACTGCATGAAGACCAAGTTCCAGATCTCCAGATAGCGGTCGCAGTCGCAGCCGACCGCGCAGGCGGGCCTGCCGCAGCCGAGCGCTTCTCCCTGGTCAATCAGGATTTCCGAGCAGGGCCCACAGGGGCCCGTGTCGCCCATCTGCCAGAAGTTGTCTTTCTCGTCGAGGCGGACGATCCTCGACGGCGAGAGCCCCGCGACCCGCTGCCAGATTCCGGCCGCCTCGTCGTCGTCGCGGAACACGGTCACCCAGAGCCGGTCCTTGGGCAGCCCGACCCGCTCGGTCAGATAGTCCCACCCGAACCGGACGGCCTCCTCCTTGAAGTAATCGCCGAACGAGAAATTCCCGAGCATCTCGAAAAACGTGTGGTGGCGACCGGTGTAGCCGACGTTCTCCAGGTCGTTGTGCTTTCCCCCGGCCCGCATGCACTTCTGCACGGACGCCACCCGGCGGTAGGGACGGCTCTCCTGCCCCAGGAAGACGCCCTTGAATTGATTCATCCCCGCGTTGGTGAAGAGCAGCGTCGGGTCCGCCTGAGGGATCAGGGGGGAGCTGGGCACGACGGCATGCCCCTGCTCCTCGAAGAACCGCAGGAAGCCCTTTCGAAGCTCTTTCGCGCTCGATTTCACGATGTCAAGGTCCTTGTCAAAGACGGCACGTTCAGATCTACATGTACCACAGTCACGCCGGAATTGTCCGCTTCCGCCGATGACTGGGACGGATGCGCCCCGACGCCCGACGCCGGTGGGCGGCTGTCTCAGGAATGGTGTGATTCGCGCGGCTCAGCCTCCGCCGGCGGTATCCCCATCCGATCGCGGAGGGCCTCGATTACGTCCGCGTCGAACCCATGGCGCGCCAGCACGGCGATCGCTTGCGCGAGGCTGCGGGGCGGGCGCCCGGCAAACCGCTGCGCCAGGAGGCGCTGCGCCAGGTCCCGCTCGCTCTGGCCCTCGAGCACCAGGTCGACCGCGCGCCGTGCGGTCTCACGCTCCACCCCCTTGGCCAGGAGCTCAGACTCCAGCCTGATTCGTCCCACGGGACGGCGCGCGAGGCGGCTTTGCGCCCAGCGCAACGCGAAGGCCTGATCGTTCACATACCCGTGCTGGACCAGTCGTCGCAGCACGCCCTCGATGTCGGGGGGGGAGGCCCCGCGGCGCGTGAGAAAGCGACGCACCTCGGCCTCACTCCGATCCTGTCTGGCGAGGTAGGTCAGAGCCATTCGATCGAAGGGCGATGGGGAAGCGGCAGCAGGAGGGCGCGACTCGCGGGGCACCACGATGCATCTCAAGTGGAGGATTTGCCGGCGAACGAGCGCTTCTCCTCGCCACGAGGTTCGGGCCGCTTGTCGTCCGGACGTCCCTCCGCTTTCTTGTCCCCTGCTTTCACCTGCAGCCCGACGGTCTCGCGCACGCGGGCCTCGATGTCTTTCGCCACCGTGGGATTCGTTTTCAGGAACTCTTTGACCGCCTCGCGTCCCTGGCCCAGTCGCTCACCGTTGTACGAGTACCAGGCGCCGGATTTCTCGAGAATCCGCTTCTCGACGCCGAGGTCGATCACCTCGCCGACTTTGGAGATGCCCTCGGCGAACATGATGTCGAATTCCGCCTGCTTGAAGGGAGGCGCCACCTTGTTCTTGACGACGCGGACCCGCACGCGGCTCCCCGTGACCTCCTGCCCCTCCTTGATCGATTCGATGCGGCGGATGTCCAGCCGCACCGACGAGTAAAACTTCAGGGCATTTCCGCCCGTCGTGGTCTCGGGATTCCCGAACATCACGCCCAGCTTCATGCGGATCTGATTGATGAAGAACACGGTTGTGTGGGACTTCGAGATCGCCGCGGTCAGTTTGCGAAGCGCCTGGGACATGAGCCTGGCCTGCAGACCCATGTGGGCATCGCCCATTTCCCCTTCGATCTCGGCTCTCGGCACCAGCGCGGCGACGCTGTCGACCACGATGATGTCGATCGCCCCGCTCCGCACGAGCGTCTCCGCGATCTCCAGGGCCTGCTCGCCCGTATCCGGCTGCGACACCAGCAGGTCATCGGCATTCACCCCCAGCTTTCTGGCGTAGGTCAGGTCCAGGGCATGCTCCGCATCGATGAAGGCGGCGATGCCGCCAGCCCGCTGCGCCTCGGCAATGGTGTGCAAGGTCAGCGTGGTCTTCCCGGACGCCTCCGGGCCGAAGACCTCCACGACCCGGCCGCGCGGAAGGCCGCCGATGCCGAGCGCCAGATCGAGGCCCAGCGACCCGGTGGAGATGGCCGGGATGTCCGTCGGCACCTCGGCCGTGCCGAGCTTCATGATGGATCCCTTGCCATACTGCTTCTCGATCTGCGAGACCGCGAGATCGAGCGCGCGTTTCTTCTCGGATTTCTCGGTCGGTCGCTCGGCCATGGACGCCTCCTCTCGGCAAAAGTGCCCGATTATACCCAACCCACCGCGGGAAACCTAGACCATCCAAGCAAGCGCTGCATGCGGAACACTGAAGAGTACTACTTGAAGACCGAGACGGCGTCCCGTCCGAGGTCTGCGCAGGGGGCGCGCCTGGCGTCGCGAATCGCGGAGGTTCGGGCCCCGCACTTCCCGAGCAGACGGGGTCGGTCCTGTTGCTCTTCTACTGCAACGGGACCGGACGGCGAGGACTGTCCGAAGCTGCGTGCCCCTCAGGGTCGCACGCAGCGAGATCCGCAGCCGACCGGATGCGAGGGTTAGTGCGGTCGAACCGGAGCGCTGAGCAGGCCAGGCGTGGCCCCTGCGCCATTTCCTCCGACCGCAGATGACGCTCTTACCTTCCCGCCTCCCGCCCCTTTTCCTCACTCC
>JBFKNO010000039.1:0-14460 GCA_041629275.1 Nitrospiraceae bacterium | reverse complement strand
CTTCGAGGACGCGGCCGGGGTCGACGAGGCCAAAGAGGAGCTCAAGGAGGTCATCGAGTTCTTGCAGACCCCCGAGAAGTTCAGTCGCCTGGGCGGCAAGATTCCCAAAGGCATCCTCCTGGTCGGTCCCCCCGGGACGGGGAAGACGCTCTTGGCGCGAGCCGTGGCCGGTGAGGCCGCCGTCCCGTTCTTCTCGATCAGCGGCTCGGAGTTCGTCGAGATGTTCGTCGGGGTTGGCGCCGCCCGCGTCCGTGACTTGTTCATGCAAGCCAAGGAGAAGGCGCCCTGCATTATTTTCATCGACGAGCTCGACGCCCTGGGCAAGGCGCGCGGCATGGGGCCGATGGCGCACGAAGAGCGGGAGCAGACGCTCAATCAGCTCCTGGTGGAGATGGACGGGTTCGACCCCCGCGTCGGGGTCATCCTCATGGCCGCCACGAACCGCCCCGAGATCCTGGATCCGGCCTTGCTCCGTGCGGGCCGGTTCGACCGGCAGGTGCTCGTGGATCGTCCGGACCGGCCGGGTCGTCTCGAGATTTTGCAGGTGCACGCGAAAGGCATCCCCCTGGAATCCGACGCCGACCTCGGCGTCATTGCCGCCATGACACCCGGCTTCGTCGGCGCCGATCTCGCGAACATCGTCAACGAGGCCACCTTGCTGGCCGTCCGACGGGGCAAGGAGACGGTCGGCCTCAAGGAGCTCCAGGAGGCAGTGGAGCGCGTGATCGCCGGGCTCGAGAAGAAGAACCGTCTGCTGAACCCGATGGAGAAGGAGCGTGTGGCGCACCACGAGGTCGGGCACGCGCTGGTGGCGCTGTCGATTCCAGGCGCCGACGCCGTGCACAAGATCTCGATCATTCCCCGAGGGATCGCCGCCCTGGGCTACACGCTTCAGCTCCCGACCGAGGATCGCTTTCTCATGACCAAGACCGAGCTCGAGAACCGCATCGCCGTCCTCCTGGGCGGACGGGTCGCGGAGGAGATCATTTTCAAGGAGATCTCCACCGGCGCGCACGACGATCTGCTCAAGGCGACCGATATCGCCAAGAGCATGGTCAAGGTCTATGGCATGAGCGACAAGCTCGGGCAGGTCAGCTTTCAACGGGACCGCCAGCCGCTCTTCCTGCAGGCGGGGCAGCAACCGCCTCCCGGGGATTACAGCGAAGAGACCTCGCGGGAGATCGATTGCGAGGTCCGCCGGATCATCGACGAGCAGTATGATCGCACCAGGATGCTGCTGGGCAGCCGGGAGTCTGTGCTGCGAAAGGCCGCGAGCGTGTTGATGGAGAAGGAAGTGATCTCCGGCGAAGAATTGAAGGCAATCAGCGAGGAAAGGTAATTGGGTAAGTCGGTAATTGGGTAATTCGAGAGAGACTGACTTCTCCACTTACCGAGTTACCCAATTACCCACTTACCACTCCCGGCTAGGGTGAGGGAAGGAATGCACAAGCTGAGGAAAACGAGCCTTTCGATCGTCATGTTCTTGAGCGCGCTGGCCATCCTGGCCGGCTGCGCCGGCCAGCACCACCACCGGCGACCCGCCGATATTCAGGCGTACCTGTCGCATCTCGATCGCCCCGAGCGGGACGAGTACCAGCAGCCCGGCCGGGTCATCGAGGCCCTCGGGGTTGGGCCCGGCATGGCCATCGCCGACCTGGGCTCCGGTTCGGGGTATTTCACACGCCGGTTCGCCGAGGCCCTGAATGGGAGCGGCACGGTCTACGCCATCGACGTCGAGCAGGAGATGCTGGACTATGTCGGGGCGTCATTGGAGGGACAGCACGCCGCTTCCGTGGTGAGGCTCCGGTTGGCCACGCCGGACGACCCTGGACTGCCGCCGGCGTCCGTCGATCTGGTCTTTGTCTGTAACGTCTTTCATCATCTGGAGAACCGGCCGGCCTATCTCCTGAAGCTCAAGCCCGCCCTCAAGTCGGGTGGACGAATCGCGATCATCGACTTTTACCACGATCACCGCTCGGGCGACGTGGGATTCCCTCGACGGCACCTCGTACCTCGCGACACGGTCCTCGCGGAGATGGCCCAGGCGGGTTACCACCTGGTCAAGGAGCATGATTTTCTCAAGCGCCAGTATTTCCTGGAGTTCGGGCGCTCAGCCCCGTGAGACAGGCCGGCCCGAACGGTCGGTCCCTTGCCGTCCTTTCCCCCGCGTGCGAAACTAGATACATGTCCGGCACCCACCCCACCTATGGCCAGCTCAAACTACGCTTGTGCCTGGCCCTGGGTTTCAACGCCCTCATCATTCTGGCCGAATTCGCCGGCGGCCTGATCATCAACAGCGTCGGCCTGATCGGTGACGCCGCGCACAACCTGATCGACCAGGGGGCCCTCTTTCTTGCGCTCTACGCGCACGTGCTCGCCGCCCGGCCGGCCACGGAGGCCAAGACCTACGGGTACCATCGCGCGGGCATCGTGACCGCCTTCATCAACGCCCTGGTCCTCCTGCTCACGGCCGGCGGCATCGCCTTCTTCGCGATCAAGCGAATCCTGACCCCCGTCACGGTCGATGGGGCATGGATCATCCTCATCGCCTTGGTCGCCTTTGCCGCGAACCTCGCGATCGCGCTGCTCTTGCAGCATGGCGCGCGGGACGACCTCAACATTCGCAGCGCGTTCTGGCACATGCTCGCCGACGCCTGGGTCTCGCTCGGCGTCGTGGCCAGCGGCGTGGGCATTCTGCTGACCGGGCTGACGGTGCTGGACCCGCTCGTGAGCCTGCTGATCGTCGGGGTGATCGTCAAGGGAGCCTGGCCGCTCCTGCGCGAGTCCACCGAGATCCTGCTCGAGTCGACGCCGCCCGGGATCAAGACGGCCCACGTCGTCGAGGCGATCGAGAAAATCCCCGGTGTCAAGAACGTGCACGACCTCCACATCTGGGCCGTCGAGCCGAAGCTCGTGATGCTGACCTGTCACGTCATGGTGGAGGGGGACGATTCCAAGCTCACGGACGAGCTGCTCCGGACCATCCGGACACGTGTCGCCTCCGAGTTCGGGATCAAGCACCTGACGATCCAGATGGAGACCCAATGCAGCCACCCGGACACGACGGTCTGCGACCTGCACAAGCTGGTAAGCAGAGAAGAACCGGAAGCGGCCCCGCACGGGCCACATTAGGCTGACTCATCTGAAATTTGTCCTATGGTTCCTGAGGCGATCCCCCTCTCCCTCCCCTCTCCCCCGGAGGGGGAGAGGGCAAGGGTGAGGGGGCGGATCGAAACTTCGACCAGCGAAGCAACGCGAAGGCGGCGGCGGCCCCGCACAGGCCGCCCATGGCCCAGCCCCCCACGACGTCCGTGACGTAATGCCCTCCCACGTAGACGCGGCCGAACCCGATCAGCGCGACGAGCGGCCAGCTCACCCGGCGGGTGGCGGGATACAGCACCTGGAAGAAGGCGGCGGCCGTCGCCGTGTTCAATGCATGGTTGGAGGGAAAGCTGAACGTGCCGCCGCAGCCGACGAGCTCATGGACCTGCTGGAGAGCCTGGCAGGGCCGCGGCCTGGCGGCGAGATGCTTGAGCTGCGCGCCGAGAAAGTCCGCCACGATGATCAAGACGGTCAGGGCGGGAGCACCGATGACGGCCTCACGCCTGCGTTGCCAGATCCAGTAGCCCAGGGCCAACAGGACGGGCACGTACAGTTGGTCAGGCCGGCCCAGTTGGATCATCACGGCATCGAGCAGAGCGTACTGGCCGGCCAGCCCGTTGATGCTTCTGAACAGCGTGAGGTCCCAATCCATAGACGAAGCCAAGACGTAATTGGGTAAATGGTAAATAGGTAATTGGAAGCCGGAAGATTTTGGCGCCGTACGGCTCTTCCCGCAATTACCCAGTTACCCCATTACGATCTTTTCCCAATTGTCGGTCATTCGGTCCGAAAGTGAATCCGGACCGTCACCTCGCCGTCCACCGGCTCCTCGCCTCTTAATTGAGGGCGGAACCGCCACCGGTTGAGCGCCTGGATCGCGGCGACGGTCAACTCGCGATGCGTGGCGGGCTCGAGGACGACCACCGCGACCCTCGCCTCCTTCGAAACCAGGACACGCGCCTTCATCCAATCGTCCAGCTCCCGCCCATCCAGCGACGGCGGCACCTCGGGCCAGGGCGTATATGTCGGCACCGGCCCCAACTGCTGGTCCTTGTTCAAGGAGAGCCCGTGGACGTGCACCTCGGGCATCACGATGAGGTCCTCGGCATGATCGGATTCGTGCGTGGCCCGATCTCCCTCGGCCGCCTGCACGCACAGGCTCCCCGGCCACCACGTGGCGAACAGGAGGAGCGCCCCCATGGCGCGGGCCCTGACCGTCAGAAGAACCATTGCACCCGCCCGAAGAACGACCGCTGCTGGCCGGCGTGCGGAACGCCGAGCCCGATGCTTCCTTCACCGCGGTTGATGAAATACCGTTGGTCGAACATGTTGATGAGGTCGAAGCCGAGGAGAAGCTTTTGCTTGTGCCAGGGCAGCGGAATCACGTGCGTGATCGACGCATTATAGACCGTGTGCGACGAGAAGTGGCTGGAATTCGTGCGCGCCTCCTCGTTCGCCGCCGTCCTGAGGCCCGAACCGTACAGCATCTGGCCGGAGATCGTCGTTCGTTCAAACAGCCGATACGAGGCGACCGCCGAACTGGTCATCAGCTGGGAGTGGTCACAGAACACGCCGCCCGGCGCGTTGATGTCGTCGATCTCCTTCGTCTCCAGGAGATACTGCCCGGATTGCAGCCCGTTGCCCTTGCAGCGTCCCCAGGCCACGTTGCCCCGGAAGCTCAGGTCGTCGCCGAGCTGCACCTTGAGTGCGCCGTCGATGCCCATCTGCCAGCCCCATTGGAACGCGAAGAAATTCAGCAGCGGGGTGCTCCCGAACTGCCCTGCATCGGAGAGGTAGTGACTGCGCCTGTAATAGGCCGCCAGCTCCAGGGTCGCCCACCGGCCGAGCGCGTGCCAGCTCCCGACCTCGAAATAATGGGAGCGCTCGGACCTCGGCTTCGTGAAGGTGGGGTCCTCGGGTTCTGCCGTGGTCCCCTGCGTGTTCAACGTCGAGAACGCGATCTGCTCGACGTTGGGCGGGGTGAACAGCCGGCCATAGTAGGCGTGGAACACGTTCTCCCGATTGAGCTTGTAGGTCACGCCGACCCGTGGGCTCACCTGGCCCTCGTCGAAGAACCCCTGGATCTGGTCGAACCGGAGACCAAGGTTGAACGTCCACCTGTCATGCGGAGTCCATTGGTCCTGGAGCCAGACCTCCTGGCGCCCTTGCTCGTTCACATTGGACGCCTGCCGAGTGAGTACCGGCCCCACCGGAAGCCCCGTGCCTGGATCGCGATCGAAGACATGGAGTCGCGAGCTGTTTCTCGCCTGGGTGTACTGAAGTTGGAGGCCCCATTTGACCACGTGGTCTTGGAGCGGCAGCCAGGTGTAGTCCAGCCTGAGCCCCCCAGAGTAGGCTCGTCGCGTCTGACTGGCTGCGGAGAACGGCTCCTCGACGTCCGGCGTATAGGCCAAGACGTTGAAGGGATCCGTGTCGAAGTCGGCATAGGCGTGGCGAAAGAAGCCAGCCAACTGGAAGAAATTGCTGGAATCGGCGTCGTGCCGCCACACGAGGTGGGTGTACTGGGTATTTTCCTTCTGATTCTGGTCCACGGCCTGCGACGGGACGGGGCTGAAGGCGGGATCTTGGGCTTGCAGCAACGCGAGGGTGTCCGTGTTCACCGCCAGCCCGGGCTGCGTCGGAATCTGGAACTTGGCCACCGCCCCCAGAAATGCCCAGGAGAAGCTGTTGCGGTTGTCCATCTGGTAGTCGCCGCGAAGATACGTCTGGTTCTGCTCGCTCTGGTCGTGAAACGGCGGGCGATCGAAGGTCGGGGGCTCGATGCCGCGGTTCGTCGTCGTGTAACTGCTCAGCGCATAGTAGCGGAATTTCTCTCCGACGGTGCCGCCGTACTCGAACGACGGATTGACGGTCGCGAAGGCCCCGCCGTACGTCTGCAGGGACCCGAAGCCCGGTTTCGTCCCGCTCTTGCTGGTGATATCCAGGACCATGGCGGTCTTGTTCCCATACTGCGCCTCCATGCCGCCCAAGATGATGTCGGCACGCTCCCACATACGCGGGGTGATCAGGTCCGAAAAGGTCGAGGACACGCCGTCAGGAATGGGCACGCCGTCGATCCGCACCTGCTGGTTGGCGTGATCCTGCCGGATATGGGTCTGGCCGAGCGCGCCGTACACGACACTGGGGACTGTCTGGAGCACCTCGGCAGTCGTGTTGTTGTTCCCGCGCGGCAACGTCTCGACGTCTTTGCGGCTCAGTGCGTAGGTCTCGCTCGAGGCCTTGTATTGGATCGGCGCGAGCCGCGACAGGACCTCCAGTGCGATTTCCTCCGTCAGGCCGAGCGTGAGGCGAATACGGGAGGGCTTCTCCATCCCGATCTTCACGATGACGAATTCGCTGCGATAGGTGTCCTGGACGGCGCTGATCGAGTAGGTCCCTTCTGCCGGCACCGTGAGGGCAAAGTCCCCCGCTTCGTCCGTCACGCCTTCCACCACCGTCGTGCCTTCCTGGTCGCGTACCCGTACGATGGCCTGCGGCACCCGTCGCAGGTCCTGGTGTTGCACGAATCCTTCGACCGTGCGAAATTCCGCCGACTCGGCCAGGCTTTCTGCCCGTGCGAAGGCCGTCGGCAGGATGATGAGCCCGGCGACAGCAACCACGATCTCTCGCCGGACCAAAGCAAGGCGGACGCCTCTCATCACTCTCTCCTTCCCGCTTTACGATCTCCGATTTCTCTGGTGAACGCCGACATGGCCCACCCCCCATCCTCGGGCAGGAGGCCGAGGCGCAGATCAGCCTTCACCCTCTTGTGCCACCGATATCAAGCGAGGGTGCGATCAGGAGAGCGGAGGGCCGCGGGAGGGTGGCTGCGCGGCACGATCAGCCGACAGAGGACTGAGGGCAGGGAATGCCACGTCGCGCTGAGGCTGGAGGAGAGGCTGCGAGGAGGCTGAGGCTGGCGTCAGCGAGCTGCCGGTGTGACACTGCACCCACTGGCAGAGGTCGTTGTCGGAGTGGTGGTGGCCATCGTGGTCGGCCGGTGCCAGGACGTGGTGGATTTCCAGTGCGGGTCCGAACGCTCCCAACACCAGGAGGGCCAGCGACAGGACAATGGAGAGCCGAGCGGTCATTGCTGGTCCAGTCGATACGTGATCGGCACCTGCACGACGATCCGTGACCTCCCCAGCGGATGTTTCAGCGGCAGGGGGCCGGCGCGCAGGAGAATCTCGCGCGCGTCGTGATCCAGGACATCATGGCCCGAGGTCGTCACGATCTCCACATCACGCAGTTGGCCATCGTCCTGGATGGCGACCTGCAGGACGACCCGCCCCTCCATACGGTTGAGCCTGGCTTCAAGGGGGTAGTGGGTCAAGGCATGGATGCGACTTCCAAGCGCCTCGGCGAGCCAGGAGTAATCGGGTTTGGACGCCGGAGGCCGGGGATCCACTGGGAGCTGCGGCGCGACTTCAGCTTGCGCCTCTTTGGCGACCGGACCCTCACGTGACGTCCGGCTCCGGTCTCGTTGTGTCGGTGGGATCGAGGCGGGGGTTTCTAGCCGTTGATGGACCCGCCTGCTCGGCTGCCTCGTCTGCTCGGGGCGCATCTTCCGGACCGCCGTCGGCTGTCCGGCGGGTTGGATGGGCTCCGGCGGCGGCCCAGACGCCTCTGGACTCGGCGAGCCCACCATGGCGATCTCCCACCGGAAGGGCTCCGGCTCCGGGGCCAAGCGAAGATCGGACAGGAGCAGGACCGCGCCGGCGACGCAGAGCCCGTGCACCAGCAGGGACGCCGCCCAGCTCCGGGCATACCGACGGGAGGCTGGCCGACGCCTTCCAGCAGGGCTCTTCACGATCGCGTCACCTCGAGGCTCACCTGCTGGAACCCGAGGCCTCTCACCCCGTCCACGACTTCCACGAACCGTTCCAACACGGTGACCCGATCAGCTCGAACCACCACCCTGGCATCCCTTGGATACGGAGTGAGCGCGGTCTCCAGTCCTTCTTCCGTGATGGGCCGATCGTTCACGAACAGGGCCCCCTCTCCGGTCAAGGTCAGCACGATCGCCACGTCCTTCCGGTCCCCGGGATCCTTTGCGGAGGCCAGCTCCACCGGAATGTGGCCCGCGGTGATGAAGGTGGCGGTGGTCAGCACGATCACGAGCAGGACGAGCATCACATCGACCAACGGAACCACGTTGATCTGGTCGAGCTCACGATCCATGGCGCACCGTGTACAGGGCCAGCAATTCGCTCACCCGTCGGCGGAGCATGTTGTTCATCACCACGCAGGGGATGGCGACCAGCAACCCCACCGCGGTGGCCTTGAGCGCGAGGCTGAGACCGATCATGATGGTGTTCACAGCCATGGTGCCGGTCGTGCCCATGGTGTGGAACGTCAACATGATGCCCAAGACGGTTCCCAGCAAGCCGATGTACGGGGCGTTGGCCGCCACCGTGCCGACGACCACCAGCCGTTTGGTCAAGGCCATCTCGAAGAGCCGCGGGTCGGCGAATTTCCTCATGTCCACCCGCCGGTAGAACGTCCACCGCTCCACGGCGACGGCGAGGGCCCACGCGCTCAAGGCCAGCAGAATGCCAATGATCCCGAAATCGACGAGTGTCTGTAGCCGTTCCATAGGGTTGTCCTTTCGCGTCTTACTAACCTCGTGGCAAGGCTCTACCTGCGTTGCCCTTCAGCAGGCGAAATCGTAATTGGCTAACTGGGTAACTGGGTAATTGGGAGCAGAGAGGGAGCGGACCCCGACGGCATTCCGCAATTACCGAATTACCCAAATTACCGAATTACGTCTCTGTGAGGGACCGGGTGTTGTGGAGGATCAGCTGACTGGGGGCGCGCGGGGTTGCCCGACCGCGGTGAGACGGTACGAGGGCAGGGCGGACGGCTCCGGTAGCGGATGCCGTTCTGGAACGAGGAAAGACTGAACGCCAGGGACGTCCGAATGGGCCGACCCATTGGCGTGGTACTTGACCCATTGGCAGAGGTCGAAGTCGGAATGATGGTGCCCGTCATGGTCCGCCGCCGCCAGCTGATGATGCACGCTCAGCGCGACGCCGAAGGGCGCCATCACCAGCACGGCCACGAGGGCCGCAAGGGAGATCAGAATGCGGAGAGTCATTGGGGATCGCACCAGCAAGAGAGGAGTTATTGACCGTTATGTAACAATGTCTAGCACAGGATTTTCGATCGTGTCAATTTTCTCCTGAGAAGGGCGACAGGGGCGGGATCGAGTTGGGCCGGCGTGACGTGCCGATCTCCTGAGGCACTGGGCAGGCAGCCAGACATTCACTATTTATCAACAGGTTGTATGAAATCTTGGCTTCCCAGCCTGCCGCCACTTCGGCCCCACCGTTGCAAATGGCCCTGCTGCTGTGCTAAACAGGGCGTCCCTATCCACAGGTTTTCAAGTCTCTCATAAACAGACTTTTAACCACGACATCAACCGCATTCATGATCTCATAAAAAGGACGGGCACGTATGTATCGTGGAATCGAAAATCAAAACGTCGTCGAGATCAAGCCCATGGCTACGCCCCGCCTGGTGAAAAGCAAATGGGCCATTAGCAGCACGGCGGCGGCCGTGGTGCTGGAAGCTCGGCAGGCCATCCGGGACATCATTCACGGCCGGGATCAGGAGCGCCTCCTCGTGATCGTCGGCCCCTGCTCCATCCACGAGCCCGCCGTGGCCTTCGAATACGCGGATCGGCTCAAGGGCGTCGCGGACGCGACGCGCGAGCAGCTCCTCATCGTCATGAGGACCTACTTCGAAAAGCCCCGCACGACCGTCGGGTGGAAGGGGCTGATCAACGATCCTCACCTCGATGGCTCCTGCGACATCGCCAGCGGCATCGAGCTGGCGAGGAAGATCCTGCTCACGATCAACGACAAGGGCATCCCCTGCGCGAGCGAGATGCTCGATCCCGTCACCCCCCAGTACATCGCCGATCTCGTGAGCTGGGCCGCCATCGGGGCGCGCACGACCGAAAGTCAGACGCACCGTGAAATGGCGAGCGGCCTGTCGATGCCCGTCGGCTTCAAGAATGGGACCGAGGGGAGCCTGCAGATCGCGTTGAACGCCATGGTCGCCGCCCGGCAGCCGCATCATTTCGTGGGCATCAATGCAGACGGCGCCACGTCGGTCATCAAGACCCTGGGGAACCCCGACCGCCACCTGGTGTTGCGCGGCGGCGGCGGGAAGACCAACTATGGTCCCGAAGACGTCGCGCGGGCCGAGGCGGCGGTGGCCTCCGAGGGCATCGTCCGCCCCATCATGGTGGACTGCTCGCACGACAATGCCCAAAAGAACCATGAGCGCCAAGGCCCCGTGGCCCGGGAGGTGCTGCGGCAGTTCCGAGAGGGACGTCGCTCGATCATGGGGCTCATGCTCGAGAGCAACCTACACCCCGGCAAGCAAACCTGGCGCCAGGGAGCTGAGTTGGCCTACGGCGTGTCGATCACGGATGCCTGTCTCGGCTGGAGCGACACGGAGGCCTTGTTGCTCGAGCTGGCCGAGGCCCGCGCCGCCAAGCTCGCCTGACGTTCTGTTCACCCTGACCCTTCCCCCCTCGTCCCGACCCTCTCCCCCCAGGGGAGAGGGTCGAGAAAAACCAGACCCAGCGATTCGCGCTCCCTCCTTGGGTCAAGGGTTCAGCCCAAACAGAGACGGGTCTTCTCCGCTGAGCGTCTCCCTTTCAGGGAGAGGGCTGGGGTGAGGGTGTCTTTCTGTGATAGATTTGGCCGACCATGCTGATCGACACCCACACACACCTCGATGACGCGCGATTCGATGACGACCGTGACGAGATGCTCGCACGGGCCCGGGACGCCGGCGTCGAGACCCTCATTACCATCGGCTGCGACCTGGCAACGAGTCAGGCGGCCGTGACGCTCGCCGATCGTTATCCCTTCGTGTATGCCACGATCGGGGTCCATCCCCACGAGGCCCAGCACATCGGGGACACCTGGTACCTCGAGCTTCAGCGCCTGAGCCGTCACCCTCGAGTGGTCGCCTACGGCGAAATCGGCCTCGACTACCACTACAACCACTCGCCTCCCCATCTCCAGCGGGCGCGCTTCCGGGAGCAGATCGGCGTCGCGCGAGAGCTGCGCCTGCCCCTGGTCATCCACACGCGAGAGGCCCAGACGGACACGGTGACGATCCTCAAGGAAGAGCGGGCGCGGGACGTCGGCGGCGTCTTCCACTGCTTTTCAGGAGACGCCTGGCTCGCCAAAGAGGCTCTCGCCTTGGGGTTCTCTCTCTCGTTTTCGGGCGTGGTGACCTTCCGCAACGCCGACACGCTCCGGGACATCATCAGGTGGGTTCCCCTGGACCGCATTCTCGTGGAGACCGACTGCCCGTACCTGACACCCGTCCCCCATCGCGGCAGGCGAAACGAGCCGGCCTTCGTCAGGCACGTGGCGGAAACGGTCGCGGCGCTCAAGTCCGCGGAGCGGCCGATGACCGTGGAGGAGATCGGCCGCATGACCTCGGAGAACGCCCGGAGGCTGTTCGGTATCGGTCGGGCAACTCAGTAATTGGGTAACTGGGTAATTGGGTAATTGGGAAGAGAACGATGAAGCCGGCGATCCAGGCTGTCGTTCTCCCAATTACCTATTTACCGAGTTACCCAATTACCGGGCTAGAAGGATTTGAGCTGCCGCAGGCGCTTGCGCAAGGCCTTGGGGAGCTTCTTGGGATTGCCCTTTTTCTCCGGAGCCCGCCGGGGACCGTCATCCGCATCCTTGTCCTTGCCCGGACGAGCCACCCGACGCGATGACGGGGGGACTCTTGTCGCATCGCGCAGCCGCCCCTCGAACTCCAACGCCCCGATGACGAAGGCACCCCGTGCCCGGGCAAAATCGGCTACTTCCCGGTCTGATGACACGACGGCGCAATCGGTGCCGTACTCCTCGGCCATCCGCTGAATGACCTGATCAGCGCGCTGCCCCCGGCGCGAGTAGACCACTTCGATTCCGGAGCGGTGCTCCCGGTGCTCGACTCCGAGACCCTGCTGCCAGCCGTCAAAGACCACCGTGATGGGATGCGGCTTACCCTGGCGGTACGCGGCCAGGTCCCTCAGGAGCGTCTCGCGCGCCGAGGTGGCCTCGGCGCCCGCCTTCCCGGCACGGCCTCTGACTCCGAGCACGTTGTATCCATCGATGATCAGATGCTTGAGCATGGGCCGCCACGCTATCGGACCCCCAGGAGGCCTGTCAACGAGGGGTGCCCCCTCCGCTCAGGGGGCTCATATCCCCTTGACAAATCAGCAAACTTCTGACACAAAGGTGGCTAGTGTCGAAGAAGCGAGGGAGAATCGGCATGGCCGGACGGCCTCTTTCCATTGTGGTGACGGCATTTCTCGTCGCCGCCTGGCTTCTGGAGCCCGCTCCCGCGGCGCCCCCCTCCCCACCAGCCTGGCAGGAAACCCACGAGCAAGGCTCTGTTTTGGTCGCCAGGAAGTCCAGGCGGCCGTCAGCACGAGCCGCCCCAACCCGCGCCTTGCCCGCCCTCATCCAGGACATCCGCGTCGGACCCAAGGACACCCATACACGTGTGGTGCTGGACCTGGAGCGGCAGGTCACGTTCACCCAGACCCGGCGCAAGAATCCGGAGCGGCTGGTCATCGACCTGCAGCGGACGCGCTTGGCGAAGGCGGCGCGCAAGAAGCTGGCGGCCGGCGACTTTCCCTCAGAGATGGCAGTCTTCCAGCTGCGCTCGGGCGGCGTTCGAGTGTCGCTCGACTTGGCCGCACTGGCCGCCTACAAGCTGCTCCCTCTCACGAATCCCCCGCGCCTGGTGCTCGACCTGTTCGGCCGGACCGATGTGAACGGGCAGCAGCCCGAGGCCTCCCCGGTCGCCGCGCTCAACGGCACGTCCCCCTCCGTCCTGGTCCCGCCCCGCCCCGTGGGATCGGAGATCGAGACGATCGTGATCGATCCCGGGCACGGGGGCAAAGATCCCGGCGCCGTCGGCCGCCGTGGAACCCGGGAGAAGGACATCACGCTGAAAGTCAGCCTCTACGTCCGCGATCTGATCAAGAAGCGGCTGGGGAAGAAGGTCCTCATGACCCGGGAACGTGACACGTTCGTGGAGTTGGAGGACCGCGCAAAGTTCGCCAACAAGCACGGGGCCGATCTCTTCGTCTCCATTCACGTCAACGCCCACCCGCGACGCAGCGTGAGTGGGCTGGAAATTTACCATTTTGGAGACCCCAGCGACCGGCGTGCCATGGAGGTGGCAGCCCGTGAAAATAACATCTCCCTGGATCCGCAACGTGCCACGGCCGACTTCATCCGTGCCGATCTCCTGACCGACAAGATGGTCTTGGATTCGCTTGAATTTGCCTGGACGACCTCCCAGCAGATGGTTCAGCGGCTGAACGGCCGCTACAAGGTCACGAACCATGGGGTGAAGACCGCCCCGTTTTACGTCCTCCGCTTCACGACCATGCCCAGCATCCTCGCCGAGATCGGCTACGTGTCGAACCCCGCCGAAGAGCAGCGCTTGCGCTCGAAGGCCTTCCAGCGCCAGGTCGCCGAAGCTATCTTCGACGGCATCACGGCCTACGTCAGCTCTACGCAGGTCGCCGCCCGGTAAGGGGAAAAGACTCCCGACCCCTTTTCCGCCCCTGCGCCGTCTCACGGCGCCCCGCCTTGCTCGCGATTCCTCAAGAGGCGGCATAAGATGCCGCAGCTACAAATACTGAGTATTGATTCCAGAACCAATAGGCTAACCTGACTCATGCCGACATTGAAGGTCACCCTCGAATACGACGGCGCGGCCTATGCCGGCTGGCAGCGCCAGCCACGCCAGCCGACGATTCAGGAGGCGCTCGAGTCCGCCATCGAGCGCATCGGTCAGGTCCCCACGCCGGTCATCGGGGCCGGGCGGACCGACGCCGGAGTGCACGCGCTCGGGCAGGTGGCGAGCTTTCAATCGGATCGTGGGTTGGCTCCGGAGGAGTGGAGGCGGGCGCTCAACGGCGTCCTCCCGCAGGACATCAGCATCCGATCGGTCGAGGCGGTCGCTGATGATTTCCACGCCCGCTATTCGGCGCGGGCCAAACGGTACGTCTACCGGATCCTGAACCGGCCGGAGCGCTCGGCTCTGGAACGGGACCGCCTGTGGCATCTCTCCAGGCCGCTCGACACCGCCGCGATGTGCGAGGCCGCCGCGCTGCTGATTGGCCGGCACGATTTTTCATCGTTTCAGGGGTCCCCGACGGACACCGAGAACCCCGTCTGTCACGTCACGAGCCTGAAAGTCGAGTCGAGCGGGGAGGTCGTGCAGGTGGAGGTGGAAGCGGATCGGTTCCTCAAGCAAATGGTGCGGGCCATCGTCGGAACCCTGGCGGAGGTGGGGTTATGCAAGCGGGCCGCT
>JBFKNO010000038.1:0-14492 GCA_041629275.1 Nitrospiraceae bacterium | reverse complement strand
GGTCGTCGTCATGCGGAGCCCCACCTCGTCGATCAGATCGTACAGCGGCTTGTACCCGATCGCGTAATAGTCCTTGCCGACCGGGCCGAGCACGTTGCCCGACTCCGAATCGATTTCGAATCGCCACGCGGTGGGCGCCCCCGTCTCCGGGTGCGGGATTTCGACGAGCCGGGACTCCCCGTAGTAGAGCCTCGGACACGCGGTGCGCAGCTCCTCGCCCGTGAAACCGTAGCCGAAGACCGGGACGGGAATCAGTGTCATATAATCCGGTACCGGGTCACCCGGTCGGTAGTGCCACGCCCGGGGGTCCGGCTGGCCGCGTGAATTCAACGCGGCCTCCGAGACGAAAAGATAGATATCTGCCGGCATAGAAATAGCCTCCCGTGTCTCGCACGGAGTTGTGCGGACCCCTATAAGATAACTCAGCTGGACAGATTGTCAACACGTCCCTGTCATATTTGCTTATCCGAATAAGGTGGTCTGGCCACGTGGCACCCGGCACCCGGCACCCGGCACCCGGGGGGCGCACAGGCGGGAGAAACCCCCACCAAACCGGGGAGTTGCCAGCCTAGAAACCTTGCCGGTTCTAAAAATTTTCACGGCCTAGAAACCTTGCCGGTTCTAAAAATTTTCACGGCCTAGAAACCTCGCCGGTTCTAAAAAATTCAGTGTGGCAAAATGCCACAGTCCAAGGTCGGTGTGGCAAAATGCCACAGTCCCGAGGTCGGGTGCCGCCGGCACCCGGCACCTGTGTGGCAAAATGCCACAGTCCGAGGCACCGGGTACCGGGTACCCGGTACCGTGTGAAAAAGGCCCCGCTCTTTTTTTTTATTTTTACTCGACTCGCGCCGATGTAGGGAAAACAGGACGCTGTTAGCCGTTTTTTGGCCTACTCGCAACTCCGCTCTCAACACCCGGTACCTGGTACGTTTTACGTCGAAGTGTTAGCCGCTAGTTGTGTATCTGCGCAAGTAGGAAAATCAGTTAGACAGACAAGTTGACAGATCTTATACACTTCGCGGTGTTGCGCAGTATCAAGTACCGGGTTCCGGGTTGACACCAAAGGCTACACAAAAGAGTGTATGTGGCATTTTGCCCCACCACACCGCTTTTCCCTAATAACGGCGCAAAGTCCCCGAAGGGAAATCGAAAGTGACTGAGAGTCATTTCGACAATCATGGAAATGACATTTGGGGCATTTTGCCACACGGTACCCGGTACATGTCAACACGGTACCAGGTACCCGGTACATGAAACACGACCACGCAACTCCTTGAAACTTAACAGAAAACGCGCCCCATGGGGGAAGTGAGAAACCCCGCATCGGCAGCACAGGGGGAGTGTACACTGGAAAGTTTCATCTTTTTTGGCTGTCAACCTCTGTCTAACTAACTGGTTGACGGTGGGACCCTACTCAGCTAAGAGGAAGAGTTGTTTTTATTCCGGTATAAGAGATTAATTAAAGTAAAATAGTGGAATAAAGAGAAGTGTTCATATATACCAGAGAGGACCCAAAGTCGCTAGTCAGCTAGACAAACCCAGGAAGGGTCTAGAATCGCGCAGTTAGAAGCGAAGCTGCTGACTAGGCTTGTCTAGGGCTCCAGGCTCCTAGACACGACGCATCCGGGGATCCGTCTGCTCTCGGTGCAAGACCCTCGCCCGGGGTGGCGGCGGCGCTTAGCCCCCCCGTGCCTTCGCGATCGCGGCGTGAAGTTTGAAGGCCGTTTCACAGGCGTCCTGATCGTCCCACCGCTCCTCTTCGAATGACTCGCATCCAACGGGTCCGAATACACCGACCAGACAATCGTACGCCGCGACCGCCGCCTCCAGCAGCTCCGGCAGGCCGGTCTCGCGGTCGATCAGGTCTGCCAGCGATTCGATACTGCCATGGTGATATCCCCAAGCGCGTTTGGCAGCTCGCAGCGCTCCCGGCGTATGCTTGCTCATGACTCCTCCCCGCGTGCCTTCGCGATCGCGTCGCGGAGTCGGTCGGCTATTTCACCGTGGCGCTTAATGACCGGGTGGTCGTAATCGCCGGATGCCTGCACCTCTTCGATTAGTGCATCGACGGCATCTTTCGCCGCCTTCAGCAGCTCCGGCAGCCCGGTCTCGCGGTCGATGATTTCGGATAGGTTGTCGGCCATCGAGATGGGGTCGTATCCCATTGCGCGGCAGATTGCTTGCGCAGCCCGCAGCGCTCCCGGTGTATGCTTACTCACTCTCTCTCCTCTTGGGAGCGCTTCTCCTCTTGGGAGCGAAGTTGCTGCGAGTAGGCCAAAAATCAGCTAACTCATCCACCGCATCCCACACTTCATCATCCGTGGTCTTGAGCGCGGCGAGAATCTCAGGCGTCAGGAATGCACTGTTTTCCAGCTTCTGAATTCCTGCCAGAATACTTTCCGCGTATTCACGAGCCTCGACCATCCAAGGCCCCGGCGTATGCTTACTCATCGCTGTGTCTCCCTTGCCGCCTTCGGCTCGTCTCCCTAGACACGACGCCCGTCTCGGACGTGAAGCGGCGCCCCCTGGTTTCGTGCAAGCATATACTTCAACTCGGACTTGACACGCCGCGCCGTCGGGCCGCGCCACGTGTTGGCGTTGCTCAAGAAGTAGAGCACGATGCTTCGGGCATCGTCCAGGCCGTACTGGTCGTCCAGCGTTTCGAGCCTGTGCATGGCCTGAAGGTAGGGGACGGCCCCGAAGTAGGGCTTGCGCCAGTCGCTCGCGATCTCGTGTGCGATCTCGTGAATCAGTCTCATGATCGTCTCCTCCGGGAGTAGGGGGGCTTGCGGTTTACTCACCCCCGGGAGTAGACCGAGGGCCGATACGGCCCCGGATGCGGGATGTGGTGCCGACTCACCTTTCCCGTGTAGACCTCAAGCACCTTGATGCATTTCGGCGTCACGGTATATGAATACTCGATATCTCCATGCTCCTCGGTCCCGAGGCCCCAACCAAGCGTGCGGTGGTGGTGGTGCATTCTCTCCGCAAACTCGGGGTCGTCGCCGGGGTACTTCTCCTCAAACTCAAGGTGGCCGAACCAGCGCACGATTTGGGCGAGCAGGTAATCCGGGTCCCACCCTCGGTGATCCAGGAAATACCCCGTCACCTCTTTCAAGGTCGGCAGCACCCCATCCGGGTACCCGTCGCTGTGCTTGTAGATCAGTACCGGATTTCCCTGCACTCTGATGTGGCATCGCGTACTCATTTCGCTTACTCCTCTCTTACGCCGTTCAACCAATCCCGAAGAGCCTCCCAAGCGGGACCGGCAGTCAAGTCTACTTCGAACCCATCCCAGGCCATATCCTCGACATCTTCCGCTTCGACGCCCTCATTGATGTAGTGCGCGTCGATCCAATCCCACGCTTCTGCGTAGGTGCGCAGCTTGGGCGGAGTGCCGGGGCTTCCCGGTGCGAGCTTACTCATCTTCTAGCCCTCCCGGGCCTTTGCGATGGCATCTCGGTTGCGTCTCATTTGCGCCTGTAGAATTGCCGCCGCGCTGGCCCAGCTTTCGAATTCGTTCCTGAGCAGCTTTGCCAAAGCGGCCTGCGTCGCCTCCAATTCCTTAAACAGCCGGTTTGCTGTGTCGAGGAGTTGCTCGCGCTCCTTGTAGCTCTCCATAAGCAGTTTGTGCAGCTTGTCCGCGTCTCGGCTCATTTTTGCCTCCCGTGATATAAAGAATAGCACGTTATCTGAAACGTGTCAACCATCCGGTTTCGATGTTGAAGGTGGAGCGGGGCAGGCCCGGCTCCCGATGGGATCGGGCTGGGAGGCTAAGAACCGAGCCCCACCCCGCTCGTAAATGGGTCTACAACTTCTTCGTCGTCGGGCGCTTCTTCGTCTCGCGTCCAGGCGCCGCCGATTAGCTGGATAAGCTCGGCCGTGCCAAACAGGGCCATGATTTCGTACCAGAGCCCCATAATCCTTGCGGCTCCGCTTCCCGCCGAGGATCTTACGAAAGTGTAGATCTTTTTCGATTTATGCGCTTCCCCCTTTGGGGATCCTGTTGTAGTTGGTGGAGGCGACGGGAATCGAACCCGCTTTCTCTGGGGCTAGTCACCCATTGAACCCGACCACGGACGCCCCCTCAGTCCACTACCTGCTCACGTCGAATTACTGCTTCGCGTGTCTCGGGCTTCAGGGTGATTCGGCAATGGTTTCTGAGGACCACCCGAACGTGCAGAGCAACGTCGTAGGGCTTGGCATAGCCTTCCATCCCCTCCCGAACCGCGCGCTCGATCAGGGCGTTTACTGCTCTTGTTGCTTCGTTTCGACTCGTCATTACGGACGCCCCCTCAGTCCACTACGAAACCCGAAGTGTCTCGGTACGCGGAACCCTTAGCTCGCAGGCCGACAACAGCTCCCGCGCGCGGACTATCCAAAAATCGGAAATCATGGATGTCGCCGTCGATTACCGGGAAGCCCTGCCACTCTTTCGGTAGAGGCTCGCCTTTGCGAACCCGGAACACGGCCGCGACGTTGCAGGCCCTTTCATGTAGAAGCTGGAGCGCCGTTTGTTCATTCCCGGCGCCTCTTGAAAAGGTGACGTGCCAATTGTGGTGTTTTCGTGCTCGGTACACACGCTGCACCACTTTGGTGTAGTCGTAAAACTGGATACGCAAGAACTCAGGCGCGAAGCGCTCGGCAAGCCCCAGGTCGCTGGTTCCATCCAGACGGGCAATTGCGGTGTAGTTCTTGCGGCGCGCGCGGTTTCGAAGGTTGCGCAGCTCCTTACGAAGCTGGTCGAGGAAAGCCGCGGGATTCTCCAGGAAAAGGCTCGTCTTGCGAAGGCGGCCCTTGTAGACCGAATTCATCCGTCCCCGGCCCTGCCACACGAGGCACGCGGTCTCGCACCTGTTGATCCTGGCAGCGGGGCACACGGTACCCGGTAGACCTAGCGCGGAAGGCCCTTCCGAAGCAGCGAGCAGATGCAGGATGGCACCCTCGAACGAGCACGTGTCAAGCCGCTTGCGGGTTTTCGGGTTGCTTCCCATCGGTGTGAGCAGGTTCGCCACTCTTTTTGCCTCCCGTCAGAAAGAATAGCGTGTTTGCGACCTCGTGTCAACAGCGCTCGTCGCAGCCCGCAAACTCACAGTGGCAGCACTCCAACACGGCATACCCTTGGAGACGCTTGGCAAGGTCTTGCCAGGCTTCGGCTTTGGGGCCGAAATCGTACCCGTAGTCCGCAACCAGCGAGTGCAGGTCGGGCTCGAATCTCGATCCCGGAGGTGCGTCAGCGGAGAGGCGCCCGCAGCCGTGGCCGTGGTGATATTCGAGGATCGTGACCCCCAACCTGGCAGCCTCGATGTATGCGTGTCTGCGCCCCATCGTGCTCATCTTTGCCTCCCGTCTTTGTGCAGGGCCACGTAGTCGCGGACTGCCAGCGCGACGGACTTAACCGCATCCTCGTAAGTCCGGAAGGGGCGGTTCAGGCCGCGGTACCTGGGACTCGGATTTGGTGCAGGGGTACGCAACCAGCGCCAGACCCACACGTCTCCGCTCTTGTATATCTCCGCAATATCCTCTACCAGCACGCGCTCGTTCAGGCCTACCTCGGACCTTTTCTTGCTCCGCTTGACAAGTATTAGCTCGTACTCCCCAGCGAGCAGTCGGGTGTTTCTGACGGCCAGCCGTATTTCCAGCTCGGCCATGAACTCTTTTCGGCCTTCACCTGTGCCTAGCTCGATAACTTCGGAGAGCACTACTCGGTCCTTTGTCATGGTGGAAATTATAGCACGTTGACGTCTACGTGTCAAGAGGGGCTTATGTAACTAGCTTTTCCTCAGCGCGCTCGCGTAGTTGACGCGAAAATCCGGTTTCGTGTCGAACTACAAACCTCGCCGTCTGAACTACGAACCTCGCCGGTTCTAAAAAACTAGGAACCTCGCCGGTTCTAAAAAACTAGGAACCTCGCCGGTTCTAAAAAACTAGGAACCTCGCCGGTTCTAAAAGTTGACACGGCCGGGTGAATCGGCTATTCTTTATTATCAAAGGGAGGATGCAAGACAATGCGCCACAGCTTCAATCGACCCAACCAGTCCCCCACTTCGCCCGCGTACGTGCCGTACTTCGGATACGTGCGTGAAGCGCAGAACCCCGCGTGGGGTTGCCTGTCGCTGGGCCCGCTGGGGTACTTCTATTGGATGCGTCGGAGTGTCCGGCGGAAGGGTCTTTAGGTGCTGAGCAGTCCCCGGCTTGAAAACGAAAAACTCAACGAGGCACTTGAACAGGTCGAGAAGCTTCTCGATCTGATCGATGTTCTGTGTCCCGATCTGTCGCTGGAAGCCGCGGTTGGAACCAAGGACGGCGCTGGTTACGGGGCAAAAGCTACTGCGACCTACACTGATGCTGTGTTTCTCCTCTTGTCGCATGGACGGTGTTTAGGATGAAGCGCAACGGTCTTGTTTTGAACTCTCCTGGAGGTATAGAAGTCCCCGAAACCTTTGCAACCACGTACAACGGTGCCTGCGTGAATGCCTTTGATTATCTCTACGCTCGCAAAGCATGGGCCAGACCCTATTGGAGGGACTGGGAAGGTTTCATTCGGGAGCGACGACGTCGGAAGTGGCTTCTCATTGATGTGTATTTTGAGTACGGATGGGAGTGTAAAGAGGAGCCCCGCAGACCATGAATCAGCCTGATCGGCGTCCGTGGGAGTTGTGGAAGCACTTCGGATGCCTGGTCGAAGATGAGTACGGGGACGATTCTGCGGGCGCGCTTTGCGACCTTGTTTTGATCCTGAACGAGTTGAAACTCGGAACACGGAAACCTGGTATGAAGAACAAGGTCGCTAGGATCTTCAGGATCCTGGAGCCCATGATGCGGAACCCTCAGGCGGAAAGGGAGTAGTTGGTGGAAGAGCAGAGCCGACAGATTGGAATGCTCGAAATTGAAAACGCTGAAATGTGCACCGATAGCTGCAGCTGGGAGCCGCTCTTCTCTGCCGAGTTCGATCGACCCCTCCCCACCACTCGACGCATCCGGAAGAATGCTGTGTGCTGTGTTACGAAGCACCACAAGTCCTACCCGGCCGTGTGGATGGCGCGGATTGCGATCGATGAGCCGTGGCGCCCGGCGTGTTGGACCTGCTCTCGGATGATGCTGGATCGAGACAAGCAGCTCTGGGTGCGGCGCACTTCGCTCTGGGATTCTTTCTGCAGCTGGATGCACCGGCTGGATTATCCGACCCAGGAGGGCCTTGGCAAGGAGTTTCTGGAGATCTTCCCTGTTACGGACAAGGAGACTGCGACGCAGCCGCTACACCTCCAGGGCTCTTCTGGCTGGGCGTTTATCAAGAATCTGATGAAGGCGCGGTGCGCCATGTTCGAGCGCCACAATCTGGGGCGTCCGGCCGGGGGCGCGTTCTCCGTTGCGATCTGGTACGACGGGACGCCAGAGGCGACCAAGCATTGGGTTCTCTGCCTTTCTTGTTTGTTTGTCTATCTGTACAGCATGCGCCGCGGGCAGTCGGCATTGTTGCGCCTTGTGACGCAGGAAGATGTTGATAACATGGAAGGGCGCTATTTAGTTTGGAAGAAGGACCCGGGCCGCTATGAACGGGAGTGCTGGTTCGACGGCGACTGGTCCAAAGAGTTGTCGCCGAATGATCCGTTTAGCGAAACGATAAAGAGGCTTCTATGACGAAACGGAGGAATGAAGAAGACCACGACGGCTTCGACGGATTGACTCCGCCGGACGAGGAACCCGGTACACGGAACGAGGAGCCCGACAAGAAGCTCGTGGAAACGGATATTCCTGAGGATCTTACCATGGCTGAAGGCACTGAGGAGCCGAAGGCCTTGGCTGCGCGGGAAATCAACGAGTACGCGATCTACGGCACCGTGTCTCGAAACATGAGGCAGCTGGTGAAAAAGGCAGATCAGGAGCTGCAGAGCTGGATCGACGACCTTGGGGGCGACGACGGTTTGTCTTCTCTGGAGCGCAGCATTCTCGAAGACTCGGCACGCGCCGGAATCATTCTGCGCGCACAGCTGATTCGTCACATCCAATCCGACGGCAAGAATATGTCCGCGGCGCGCACGGCCCTGTCCGCAGCTTCAACGCGCAAGATGGGTCTTCATGCCCTGGGGCTCGAACGTAGACAGAAGCTCATCACCCTGGCGGACGTGGTGCGCGAGATCGAGGCGAAGCCGGAAACTCCGATCGAGGACGCCGAGATCGTCGAGGAGGAGGAGGGTGAGTGACGAACACGCCGCCGGTCTGGCGATTGCCTGGCTGGAGCGGGAGATCCTTCGACTCCGCGCCGAGAACGAACGGCTGCGGGCCTTACTACGAGACCTTCTTGATGGAGACGAATCAGACGGGCCCGAGCAGCGAGCCCGCGCTGCCTTGGAGGAGAAGTGAAGACTGACGAGAACCGGAAGCTGGCGGATGAAGCAGGACAGTCTATCCGCAATCACATTGCCTATCTGCCAGACCTGGCAGGATGGACACGGGCACAGATAGTTGATTCCATCGCCTCCGCTTATGAACCTGTCTTCGACGAGCTGGACAGGCTCCGAGCCGAGAACGAGAGGCTGCTGGAGACGCTCAAGTTCGTTCTCGACGTCGCGGGCAAGGGAGTGCCTTGGGAGGAGAAGTGAGCGACCTACCCAATCTCCGACATCCGTATCCTGAAGATGATTGTTCATGCTGTCGGTGGGCCGAAGAGGAACTTCGACGCCGTCTTGCCGAGAACGAGCGGCTGCGGGAGGCGCTGCGGAAACTTGATGAAATGCCGGTATGCTCGGGCTCATGCATCAAAGGAGACGGTCGGCTGGGGTCGCTCTGCGCACCGCACCGACTCACTGCCGCTGCCTTGGAGGAGAAGTGAGCGACCTACCCAATCTTCGACATCCGTATCCTGAAGATGATTGTTCATGCTGTCGGTGGGCCGAAGAGGAACTTCGACGCCGTCTTGCTGAGAACGAGCGGCTGCTGGAATTGGCGGCGGGCTCATCCCTGTGCGAAGCGTGTCAGAAAAAGCGGATGGAGCGTCGCATCATCGCGACACCACGGATACAGGTTGAGGAAGAGCGAGACAGGCTCCGCGCCGAGAACGAGCGGCTGCGGGAGGCGCTGCGCTCAGTGCTCACATGTTGGGGTCCGGGTTGGTGCCGACCCGACCATCCCATCGGGCGCGCCTTGGCGGAGGCCCTTGCGAACGAGATCCGACACAGCACCCTCCTCGCACAGATCGAGGCGGGGCAGGACACTACAAAGGAAGAGGCCGACCGTGAGTCCTGAGGAGCTGGTGCGGAAGTTGCGAGAAGTCGCAGAAATCATAGAGGGATGGGACGACCCTCCGTACGGGTACGTGAATCTGCTGCACTGGGCCGCCGACTGGATCGAGGCCCACGCGAAGGGAGGTGATGCGCTCTGCGTTGCTCAAGATGCGGCAAGGAGTCCACGACCGGACACAAGTGTATCGTCAACGCGCTCCAGTGACGCCGGCCCCTCGTCGCCTGCGGGCGGGGGGCCGAGCGCTGCTGAGTTCATCCTGGCGTACATCGGACCGCGGTGCCCCGACTACGAGGAGGACTGCTTCGTGTGTGAGTCGTGGCGGTTCCTGGACGAGGAGATGGAGATAAACAGTGCCGACTGACACGGAGCGATCGAAATGAGCATTCTAGAGTGTCTGGTGTGCAAGCGGACATTGCCTGCTGACAGCTTCCACAAGACTAGGAACAAGTCGCGAGGGAATCGTCACACGAGATGCAAAGAGTGCAGTCGATCGGCCGATGCGGGACGCGAGCGAAGCACATACCGCCGAGCATCCAATCTGACAGAGAGCGCAAGGGCAAGGAAGAGGCGGTGGCAACGTGGCAAGGAACATGGCCCGAAAGAGAGAGCACGAGCAGCGGTGCGACGAGCCGTTGCGCGTGGGGACTTGGTGCCCCAGCCGTGCGAAACTTGCGGTTCCTTTGCTCGGAGAAGTGATGGAGCACGAGGAGTCCAGGGGCACCACCATCTGGGTTACCACAAGCCGCTTGATGTGAGGTGGTTCTGCCCGGCTTGCCACAGACGAGAGCACGACGCTGCCATGCAGGCCGACGGAGAGCGACATGAAAGCTGAATCGACGATCCGAAAGGAGTGCAAATTAGCCGGAGAGTCGTGGCGACAAGCAACTCCTGGGACGGCCCGCGGCTGGTTTCTACTGGGAGTTGTGTGGGGGCTACGGTGGGCCCGTGGTAGGGCTTCTCGACCCACGCTATTCGGGGTTCGGAGTTGGCCTTGTGATCGACACATAGATCCAACGACCGCCGCCATGCAGGCCGAGGCCGAGGGGAGTAAGGATGAGTGATGTCCTGTACCGAAACTGCCCCAGCTGTGGTTCTAGCTGGCGCGGCGATCTCATTCCCGAGACGAGCCGCGAGTTCTACGGCGGGTCTACGCACTTCAGTAGGCTCGTAGGCATCTACAGCCGCGAGCGCGACCGGACGGTTGCATGGCAGTGCCCAGACTGTGGCGAGAAGTTTGACCGGAACGATCCGCGACTAGACGATCCCGACGACACCATCGACGAGAGCCTGGGGGATGCATGAAGCTTGAAGACCTGAGTCCCGAGGAGATCAGTGCTCTGGTTGCGGAGAAAGTTATGGGGTTGAGGCCAGACGCGGACGGCTACGTGAGCATCAACTCCATTCCTGTACGGATCGAATCTTTCGATCCCTACCACTCCATCGCGGATGCGTGGGAGGTAGTGGAGAAGATGCGCAACGAGCGGCGCCTGTCTGTTGTGGGGTGGGATGGAAACAAAATGTGGGCAGACTTCTCAAGTAAAAAGGGAGAGTGGGAGCGTAATCTAGAACATGCCGACGCCGCTCCTGCTGCCATCTGCCTCGCTGCCCTGCGGGCCGTGGGGGCGGGGGAGTGACGAATGAGGGATGCATGACCAAGGATGATCTGAAAGATCGAGTTGCCCACATTGACCTGTGGGGAGACACCTATGCGCAGATCACCTCCGCTTCGGAGGCTCTCGCCATAGCGCGATGGCTCAAAGCGTGGTCGCTTTGGAAGCGGGGCAAGGCGCCCAAGCCGCGGAGTCGTGTTGGACAAAAAGTGAAATTGAGGTGTACGGCAGAGTAATGGGAACGGACATTCATCTGGTTGTAGAGCGATATCGGGAAGATTTTGGTTGGCAAAGAGTCGATCCTCCCAAGCATCTTTGGGACGAGTATTGGCTGAAGGAATACGAAAGAACGCGGGATCCGATTAGGCTGGATTATGCACGGCGCTGGTATACTGATAGAAATTACAGTTTGTTCGCCATTCTGGCTGATGTGCGTAACGGCTTCGGCTTTGCTGGAACGCCCATAAGTCGCGGCTTCAAACCGATCAGCGCGCCTCGCGGCATCCCGAAAGATTTCGAACAGAAGGATCCGGATGAGCTGGGTGATCATAGCTTTTCGTGGCTGCTGGTGAGCGAGCTGCTGACTTACGATTGGAACCAGACAACACATTTGTTTTCAGTTGTGCCGATTGACGAAGTTCCTGCGCCGGGGCGGCCCCCAGTGGGAGATTCTTGTGGTTGGATTTCGGGACGGGGCATCAGGGTGGATGCTTTTGAAATTGGTCCGTGCCGGCAGAAGGAGGAGGAGGGGCCGTTCACACACAAGCAGATTGCTTGGCCTGTAACTTACGCCGAGGCAGCTCGAAACTTCTATACAGAGGTTTTGCCAGAACTTCGGAAGTTGGGGCCTCCTGAAAAGACCCGGATTGTGTTTGGATTTGATTCGTGAGTAAATGACGATCTTTATTTGGACCTACAAAGTTCGAGGATCGCGCCGGCTAATCTCTTCGAATTCCACATCGAAGAGGTTGCGCCATGCCCAGATCCAAGACCAAGCGTGGTCGTCTTAAGCAGCAGGAAAATTGGTTGCGCCATTATTTTCGTACACCGTATCCTGTTAATGTTGTTCTAAGAAGAGTGACGGAGAAGGAGTTCGGTTCGACCTACCGGAAGGGGCGCAAGCTAACCATCGTTCTCAATTCGTTTTACCCGTTGTCCGCGCTCACCGACACGCTCAATCACGAATGGGCGCACGCCATGGTCTGGCCCCAGGCCGCAGTGGAGAACTATCATCCGCCGCACAGTGCAGCCTGGGGCGTAGCCTACGCCACCATTGTCTCGGCCTGGGCGGACGAGGCTGGGGTCTACGAATCCCGGCGCTATCCAGATCGTTGACAGATTATCGTCAATGTGCTAATCTTTTATTCTAAGGGAGCTTAAGGAGATGGGTGGTCCTTGGAAGAATCGTACGATCTTGTGGGACAGTGATTTGATGGGATTGCGCGGTGTTTCGACTAGAAATTCTCATGTGCATTTCGCGGTCCTTCATCGAAATGATGGTGTTCAGCTTAAGATTTATATATCCGACAACAAAGTTGTGGATGAGATGCACCCGTCAGTGCGAGAAGCAAAGAAGAAGGCAAGAATTTACGCAATTATGTCAGAACGATTTGGTGACGCGGAGGAGGCACCTGGTGAGTACGAAGAAGAGTAAGAAGAAGTCCGGCAAGAAGAAGGTCAATAAGAAGAAAGTCGTTCACACGATTGACTACGCAACGGATCATCGTGTTCGTGAAGCGGGGCGAAATGCCTTTTCTTCGAATGCTTTGCAATTTAGATTTGCAAAGAATCTTCGCAAAGCGCGTCTTGATGCTGGCATCACGCAGCAGGAGTTGGGTGCGAAGATCTCTGTTGCACAGACCCACATTTGTCTGCTGGAGTCTGGATCGATCATCCCGCGACTGGACACCTTTGAAGATCTTTCGAAGGCGTTGAAGATCGACCCCGCAAGCTTGTTGAGGTAGATATGACCTGGAGAGCCCGACTCCGCTACCCCTTCCGACGCTGGCGGGCCCGGCGCAAACGGCCCCGACAAAGGGACTTTGCTTGGGGTAGCCGAAGCAGGCGGACCATCTTCATTCCGGAATGGGTCTGGAAGAACCCCGCAACGACGCCGACGCGAATCATGCAAAAGGAGCCGTGGCCCCAAGAGCGCAGGAAGCCGCTGTCATTTTTTTCTCAATACGCCTCCGAAGATCGCCTTGCGTACTTGCTGCTCAGCACTCGCAAGGACTTGCGCTACGTGTACTTCGCGGATGATCCGGAGCCGCCGTGGCCGAAGGGGCCGTGGCCGAAGGGGCCGTGGAGAGACCATGTCTGATGATGATGCTGCTGCTTGTGGGCTGGATGATGATTGCGGGCGTAAGCTGGATGATAAATGCGCGGCCACCGGGGGGCTGTGTCGTATTCACCTGTACTACGACTACGCGAAGATGCTTGCCAAGCTTCGACCGGCCGAGCATGAGCTGGTTACTGACAAAGCGCGACTGGATTGGCTGGAGCAGCACCTCTACGCCCCCGGCCCAGAGCCTCTCTGGCAGATCAGCCGAAATTACCCGGGAGAGTCGACGAATTGTTGGCAAATTCAACATCAATCGCGGGAGTTTGGAGGTAAGAAATCTTTGCGCGAAGCTATTGATGGCGCCATGCAGGCCTCCAACCAGCAGAGCGCCGAACGGCTGCGGAAAGAATGCGAAGAGCTTCAACAAGAAATATTTAAAATACGCGCGCAGCGCGAGAAGTTGCGGAAAGACAATATCGATCTGCGGGACGAGTTGCTTTTGTTGGAGACGAAGCTCCGCCTCTTGGAGAGGCGCGCATGACGCCCGAACAGTTTTGCTTCTGGCTCAAGGGATATCTGGAAATTTCAGACCTGGCACCAGGCACGGGCCTGGAGCAACGAACGCGAATTCTCGATGTACTGCGGCAAGTCCTTGAGCGGGTCGTACAATCTAGGGACATGATCAACGTTTCTTGCCATGGAGAACAACAAACGTCCCTCCCCTTAGAGCGAGACAAGAGCAGAGGCAAATGGTTAGAGCGAGACACCTACGGGGAGAGCAGAGGATGAGGGGCTTCTCGATTATTGGCCTGTATGCCATCAAGAAAGATTCAAACGCTGCCGGAGCGATGCGCGCGGCGATGTGCTACGGGGCTGCTGCGGTAGTTGTTCAATCTCCACATTGCAGTTTTTTTCGCGCTTCTGCGAATACAACCAAAACCGAGCGACATATTCCCGTCTATCACACAAAAAACATGTCGGAACATCCGCTCCCGCTGGGAACTTTGCGCGTTGCGGTGGAAAGAGTGGTCGGGGCGCAAAGCCTGTTGGAATTTAGTCACCCCGAGCGCGCCTTCTATATTTTTGGTCCAGAAAATGGGTCGGTCCACAAGTCCATTATCCAGGCTGCTGATTTGGTTGTTGAGATTCCCACGAATGTTTGTATGAATCTTGCGGCAACTGTGAATGTTGTTCTGTACGACAGGCTTGCGAAAGGATGGGCAACGGAGTATCGACCGTGAAGAGCACTGCAAATCTGAAAGAAACAGTTTCTGTTCTGCTCTGGTCCGGGTGGGTTCGGTTCCGGGCGCAGTGCGAACGTGATGTCGAGATTGTCGAAACTGATGCCAGGGACTCTG